>NZ_LARE01000025.1:0-41000 GCF_000980245.1 Odoribacter sp. N15.MGS-14 | reverse complement strand
AGGTCCAATTCCTTGATCCTGCGGATAATCTTCAACGGCACCGCCCGTTTGACAGTTTTGTCGATACCTGTATAGACATGCTTGAACGGGTAACGTTGTACGGTCAGTTCCTTTTCCACCGCCCGGTTATATATAGCCCGGAGATTCCGCATGTAGAACGAAGTGGTGTTTGGGCACGCGCCCGTCGACCGCAGCCAGGTTTCATATGCCACCATCAGGTTGGAATCCATTTCTTCCAGCGGGACGTCCTTACCGTCTGTGAAACGTATGAAGCTGTTGAGTCCGGTCGTGTAAGTCTCTGCCGTGCGTTGTTTCCCGATACGTTTCAATTGTCCGACAAGATTCCGGGAAAACGAAACGAATCCCCCGGTATCGGTCAGAACTCCAAAGATTTCCACGACTTTATCGGCTGTGTATGTTTCCTCTGCACGTTCAAGTCTGCCGATGATATTTTTCAGTCTTGCCAAATCCGTCTTTAGAGAGTCCTTCAACGACATCAGATAGCGGTGTCGGGGGTTATCGGTATCCGGCGGCAGGATGATGCCGGAACGCACCGAGTCCCATTCGGACGGATACAGTTTGTGTCCGGGACGTACTTGTCTTGATACACGGTTGTGAATCACTTGATAAAACAACGTGCCCTCCTTCGATTCAACGGATGATGCACGGAATTTAACTTTTACTGTTGCCATATTGCATATATTTTATTATTGGTTTCCTGCAAGAACAAGGATATGGAAAGCAGCAGTCAGCATCTGTCTTACCGGCGTCTATAATAACAAAGCAAAGGTTTCCATCTTCGTAAACGATTGAATAAATCCATTTTGTGCATTTAATCTTTCCCAAAAGTTCATTCTACTTGAGCTGTATTTATGCTGGGAGTAAGACTTACCGGCTCGTTAGAGGTTCAGGTTGTGTATACGGTTTGTCTATAGACATTCCCTGGAGAATGTCGTCGTTTTGCCGACATCCAGCAGGAAGAAGTTCTGTGAGGTCTTTCCTTAACTTGGGAGTAAGATAATAGGGAAGTTTTTCCGTTTCCTGATTTCTACAGAACAACGTATTTTTTCTGGGCAAGACTATAGGGGTATTGTATCTTTTACATAGAAGTACCCGGGTTTCATCTCAAGAGTTTTGGTGTGTTCCTTCGGGCTGGTTTGAGGAAAAAATAAAAAAACTGATATGAAATCAGGTTTTCGAAGTTGTCCAACCAAGATTCGAACTTGGACAAACAGGACCAGAATCTGTTGTGCTGCCATTACACCATTGGACAGTGTTGTTTTTTATGACGGCACAAAAGTAATACTTTATTTAAATATCACAAAGAAAAACCGGTATATTTTATGATTTTTTGATATTCCATTCACTACCGTAAATGAAAGTGAGCATACTGAGATCGTCGGATAGTTCGTGTGATTTGATATGTGACTGAATATCATTGATTATCGAACGGATAAATTCGCGGGGGTGTAGTTCCTGATTTTGAGTCACTATCTCCAAAAGACGTTCCCGGGTATAAAATTCGTTCTTTTCATTTTCTGCATCCGTAACGCCGTCGGTATATAGTAATATACCCGAGCCGCTCACGAATCGGTAGGTGTACTCCTGATAATCATGATTTTTTAGGATACCTAAAGGAAGATCGGATTGCATTTCAAAGAAAGCTACTGTCCGATCCGGACTTGTCAGTACTGGAGGAGTGTGACCTGCATTGCAATATTTCATTACTCCGGTTCGGAGATCCAGCATTCCGATGAAGAAGGTCACAAACATATCGGCTTCATTCCTTTCAGCAATACTATTATTTAACGAATAAGCAATCTGTGACGGAGAATTGCTGCCTGAGGAAAGCGTACGTAGCAGACTGATGGTAGAGGCCATCAGAAGCGAAGCAGGAATCCCTTTTCCCGATACATCGCCGATAGCAAAAAAGAGGGTGTTCTCATGGATAAAGAAGTCGTATAAATCACCACCGACTTGACGGGCCGGATAGAGTACTGCATAAAGGTCTATTTCATGACCGGGAAAAGGAGGAAAATTTTTGGGAAGCATACTCATTTGAATATCATGTGCTATGCGTAGCTCACTTTCTATTTTCTCTTTAGCTGCTATAGTCGTTTCTAGGTTTTTCATATATTTTGAAAGCTTTTCCTGCATTTCACTGAAAGCATTATAAAGATCCAGCATTTCATCTTGGGTGTGGATGACCGGTAGAGTTATGTTGAAATTTCCCTCCGCAATGGAATGCGTGGAAGCTGCGAATATTTTTAAAGGTCTCGTAATTTTACGAACGGTTGTAGTACAGATAATCACCAGGAGAGCCAGAAATAATACCGAAGAAAGAATGATGATCCAAGTGAATCGGTGTAATTTGTCGAAAATATGAGAATAAGGAAACAAGGTAGCCATATTCCACTCTGTGCCGAGGATGGGAGTAAAATAGATGTAATATTTTACATGATTGTTGACAAATACTCCTTTCCCTTTTTGCCCCTGCATCATGAGATGCGCCAACTTTGAAGCATTGGTGTCCTGAAGGATTTCCGCTTCATGAAGGATATCTTTATCCAGATCCGTGAAAAAGTCGTTTCCCGGATGAAGTATATACCTTCCTTCCCGATTGACTATAATGCTATAACTGTCTTCATAGGGTTTGACCGAGTCGATCAGCTCGGTCAGCCAATTCAAAGAGAGGTCGACCGAAAAAATACCGATTACATTATTTTTGGGGTCCCGGAGCGGTACCGAATAGGTGGAGGTCAGAATATCGTTGGACGAAAGCTCGTGGTAAGGACGACTCCAGCGGGAGACATTCCTTTCTTTTGAGATCCGGTACCAATTTTTTTGATAGTAATCGTATTTCGGGTCGATTTGTGTGGTGACGACACTATCGCCACTCATGTATGAATAAGGAGCGAAATAATACCCTTTATCCGGAAAATAATAAGGTTCGAAAGCTATAGCACATCCGAAGATCTCATAATTGTTCAAAACGACCTGCCGGGTAATCGCATAAATCGAATCGGCATGAGTAACATAGGAAGGGATAATCCAGCTGAGATTTTCAGGGATCTTTTCTATCGTCCTCAATAAACGAGTCACTTTAAGATTGATTTTTTCCGCCGATTCGTCGATTTTCAGGTAAGCTTGGTGCTCGATCGCTCTGGAGGAATAGTGATAGAATAAGCAAAAACCGATTCCCCATAATAGAAATGCCGACGAAATAAGGTATATATTGAGTTTCGCTGCAAAGGAATGGTTGATCTGTTTAAACATATTTACCTTTCTTTTGCCTGCAAATATAATTATAATCATAACAAAAGCTGCCCGGAACAGAGCAGCTTTTGTTATTTAATTATTGTTTTTTAGACTTCTTTTAATGCTAAAAGAAATTTTATTATTTCGTGGCATTCTCCAAACGTTTCATCATCATAAAGATGAATAATGCAGAGATCAGACACAAAACGATGAGGATAGACCATAATGCCCATAATGGCATGTGACCCCAAAGCATACCGATGATAGAAACCAGATAGTTACCGACTGCAGTTGCTCCGAACCATAAACCCATCATCAAACCTTTGTATTTTGGAGGGGCTACTTTCGATACGAATGAAATACCCATAGGTGAAAGGAACAATTCGGCAAAGGTTAATACCAGGTAGGTATTGATCAAAACAGAAGGAGATACGAGTAAATCATTAGCTACAACAGTCGCTCCGTCAGGATTGGGAGTGGGAAGTCCCATAGAAGACAGAGCCATCACGGTAAATCCTAAAGCTGCGATAAACATACCGATACCGATTTTACGGGGTGCCGAAGGTTCGCTGCCTCGCTTGGCCAAAGCTCCGAATACAGCAAGAGATACAGGGGTCAGAGCAACAACGAAGAACGGATTGAAGTGCTGGAACATCTGAGGAAGAACTTCAATGAAAGAACCCGGTGCTAACGACAGATATTTGTAGACTAATATGCTGACAGAAATAACTGCGACAACTGCCGATATCAGTTTGGATTTAGCTTCTTTGGACTGGAACAGAGAGAACAAACTATAAATCAAAGTAATCACGAATACCAGGTTGAAAACATTAAAGCTCATACCTATAGCGCCATCGGCGGTTCTGGCTGTATAATCACGGGCAAAGAAAGTAAGGGTAAGGCCGTTTTGGTGGAAAGCCATCCAGAAGAAGATCACTACGGCGAATACCAGTACGAGAGCGGTAATGCGGGATCTGGTTTGTTCCGGAGTTAATTCGACAATATTTTCTTGTTTTCCGCTTGCTGCAGCTTGTTTGGTATTGATATCTGCATGTTTGAAGGTACTCTTGAATACCTGATAGATCAACATAGATACAATCAGAGATATACAAGCCACTGCGAAACCATAGTGGTAAGAAAGTGATAATTCATCGATGTATTTATGAGCGAATGTTGCCAGATCTCCGTTGAATACGGAAGCTTGTGACTGTGCGAAATGAGTCAGGGTGTCCAGGGAATTAGCTGCCATTTGCTGGCCTTTTTCCAGATATTCGTGGCAAAGTGCAGGTATATCACCTTGGTATTTAAGGCCTGCTTTCGCCATGAAATTTTCTGTGATTTTTGAAGCGGCTGTCGGAGCAAAAAGAGCACCGATATTGATCGCCATATAAAATAAACTGAATGCTGTGTCCCGTTTGTCTGAATATTTAGGATCGTCGTAAAGGTTTCCTACCATTACCTGGAGATTACCTTTGAATAATCCGGTACCTAATGCGATCAGGAAAAGGGCCCCAAACATAGCGGCAACTCCAAAAGCATCCCCTCCGGTAGGAATAGCAAGACAGGTATAACCGGCAAACATGACGATGATACCTGCTGTTACCATTTTACCATAACCGAATTTATCGGCCAGGATACCCCCTAAGATGGGTAAAAAATAAACTAAGGCTAAGAAACCCGCAAAAATGTTTGATGTAGCTGCTGAACTGAAGCCAAATTTTGCTTGCAGGAAAAGTGTAAAGATAGCAAGCATCGTGTAATACCCGAAACGTTCTCCTGTGTTTGCAAGAGCCAGGGCATACAATCCTTTAGGTTGGTTTTGAAACATAATATTATAAATTAAATTAGTAGGTTAAAAGCAAAAGTCCCCGGGGCAATGAATGCTTAGAGGACTTTGTTGTTTTAGAGCGTTGTTATTATTTTGTGACTCTTTCAAGCCATTTAACCATACCCAACATAACTCCCATGGACACGAGACATACAATAAAGAATACTGTCCAGCATTGCCAGATCGGCCATGCATTATACATGAGCGGGCCAATCCAAAGCAACAGGTTACCAAGAGCCGTAGCCGCCAACCACAGACCCTGACACAGACCTAGCATACTTTTAGGTGCTACTTTCGATACGAAAGACAGTCCCAGCGGAGAGATAAACAATTCAGCAACCGTCAGGAAGAAATAGGTTGCAATCAAAACCCACCAATGAGCTTTGTTTGCCATTTGTTCTGCAATGGGTAATAATTTGAAGTCGTTTGCGGAGGGATAACCCTTTATCAGAGAAAAAACGGCAAGGAACAAGAATGCCGTTCCTGCAATGAACATACCGATTGCAATTTTGCGGGGAGTTGAAATTTCTTTACCGCGTTTTGCTAATCCTCCGAAAATGGCCATGATGACAGGTGTCAGCGCAATTACGAAGAACGGATTGATTGCTTGCCATACTTCTGGTGCAACGGCCGACGAATCTACGAAATCACGGGCAAAGAATGATAAGGACATACCATTCTGGTGAAACGAGAACCAGAAAAAGATAACGATACCCAATACAGCGAACAGCGCATACATTCTTTGTTTGATTTCTTTCGCCATAGCAGCTTTTTCTTCTGGTGTGTAACTTACATTTTGAGCTGCAATTTTCTTTGCAGGAGTAGGAAATGTTTTTTGAGAGACGAAGAAAATAATGAGAGAAATCAGCATCGCGGCAACAGATGCAATGAATGAATAGTGGATACCTTCATTGAAAATCTGTAAATATTGAGCGCAAGAAACGGTCAAGTCAGCAATGGAACCTCCGGCTGAAGTTATTAATTGTTGCAAGTTCGCCAATGCTTCGGGAGCCATGGCAGCGGCGTTGTTGATATATTCATGGCAAAGTGCCGGAAGTTGTGCATTGTAAGTGAAACCGTTTACACCCAACCACCACTGGCGTAATACCGGTGCAATGAATGGAGCGATCAATCCACCCACATTAATAAATACATAAAAAATCTGGAATCCGGAGTCCCGTTTGTCTTTTGCGATTTTGAGGGCCTCCGGGCCTTTCTTGGCAGCTTCGGCTTCGAAATTATCATACATCTGGCCGACAATTGCCTGCAGATTTCCTTTGAACAAACCGTTTCCGAATGCAATCAGGAAAAGTGCAAAACAGGTAAGGGTCAGCAACCAGGTGGTGTTGGCTGCCGTAGCAAGAATTGGAATGGAAAGAATAATGTATCCGGTGGCCATTACAACAAGACCTGTTTTAATAGTTCCTTTGTAATTTTGAGTGCGGTCAGCAATCAGACCTCCGACAAGACTTAAAATATATATGCCAGCATAAAAGAATGAGTAAATAGTACCACTGGCGGCTTCGCTTAAACCAAATTTAGAACACAGGAACAACACCAATACGGCATTCATGATATAGTAGCCGAAGCGTTCTCCCATATTACTCAGAGCTGCAGTAAGCAACCCCTTAGGATGATTTTTAAACATAGATAATGTATTTAAGTTAATATTAATCCACTTCGGTCGCAAATGTAAGAATATTTCCGTATTTTTCGTCTTTAAAACGATTGAGTTAATGTTATGGAAAAGTTAAATAAAGTTTTTCGAACGGCTCAGCTGGCTGCGATTGATAAATATACAATTGAGCATGAGCCGGTAAGCTCTTTGGATTTGATGGAACGGGCTGCCGGGATTTGGACAGATCGTTTTTTGAAAATTTTCACTGAAGTTGCAGGAGTGGTCGTGATTGCCGGGAATGGGAATAATGGTGGCGATGGATATGCGATTGCTAGATTATTGAATCGGCGGGGAGTGCCGGTCAGAGTATTCCGGATTGCCGGAACCCAGGATAGAAGTCCCGATTGTGAGGCGAATTATCGGCGTTGGTTGACCAGGGGAAAGGTGGAAGAATTAAAGCAGGCCGATGATTTGGTGTTACAGAAGGGAGAAATCGTGATCGATGCTATTTTCGGATCGGGGCTGAATCGTCCGGTAACCGGTTTGGCAGCCCGGATTATCAAGCAAATGAATGCTTCTGTTAACCGGGTGGTGGCTGTCGATATTCCTTCCGGGTTGGCGGGGGAGGATAATACCTGGAACGATCCCGAAACCATTGTTTGTGCAGAGTATACCTTTACTTTTCAGTTCCCGAAGTTAGCCTTTATGCTGGCGGAGAATGAAAAGTATGTCGGCCGGTGGGAAGTGTTGGATATCGGCTTACATCCTGAAATCATCGCTCGGCAACCGACCGATTGGTTTTATACGACAGAAGATACGGTAAAAGCGATTTTACCTCCTTCGCCGGTTTTTGCTCATAAAGGTACTAATGGGAAAGGACTGTTGATCGCCGGCAGTTATGGGATGATGGGGGCGGCTGTTTTGGGGGCTAAAGCGGCTGTACGCTCGGGTATCGGTTTGTTGTACTGTCATATTCCGGGTAAAGGAATCGAGGTGATACAGACGACTGTGCCGGAAGCGATTCCTGATCCGGATGAATCGGCCGAACGGTTTTCTGCCGTCTGTAAACTGAGAGATTACGATGCGATTGCTGTCGGACCTGCTATAGGGCAAGGACCGGAGACTGTCGGTGGATTGGAAAAATTATTACGTACCTGGAGAGGGACGACGATTCTGGATGCAGATGCGCTGAATATTATAGCGGAACACCGGGAGTTATTGGATTTACTCCATGAAGGCTGTATTCTTACTCCGCATATGAAAGAATTTGAAAGATTAGCAGGAAAAAGTGTAAATGATTTTGAGAGATTAAATAAATTAAGCATTTTTGCAAATCAATATCGGGTGCATATCGTGTTGAAAGGAGCTCATTCCGTTATCGCTACTCCGGATCGCCGGCTTTTCTTCAATATGAGTGGTAATCCGGGAATGGCTAAAGGCGGGGCGGGGGATGTTTTAACAGGAGTGCTGCTGGCTTTGGCTGCCAATAAATTGAATTTGTTGGATTTGCTCCGGATAGGAGTTTTTGCCCATGGGCTGGCCGGTGATTGTGTCGCGGAAAAAGAAGGCCGGAGAGGATGTTGTGCCGGAATGATAGCCGAGAGAATGGGAGAGGCCTGGAAAAGATTAGAAAAATAATAACAATTACTATGAAAAGAGTTTTTATTGTATCGTTAATGTTGGTGGTTTGTCTGGCTGCCGCAGCTCAAAAAAAGAAAGAACTGACTACGTTAGTGAACGTAAATTATACTTTACCTAAAGTAGCCTATGAAGTAGAGGTCATCTTGGAATGCGAACGTTTTGTTCCCGGACCCTATCAGAATTATGCCGAGAAAGAATTGGGAATCCGTCCTGAAGCGACACAAGTCTCCGAAAAATGGGCCATAAAAAAAATAAATGTTCTTCCACAGTATATTCCGGATGAAAAGGCGGTGTATTCTGTTTCTGCCAACGGGGATTATTGGCCGGTGACACTGAGCCTTAGTGCTGAAGGTTTTCTGGCAGGTATCGCTGCCGGTAAAGGGGAAGTTTTCAATGAAAAAAAAGAGATGAAGTATATCGCCGAGGCCTTGGGGGACGAAGAGAGGATCGATATCATGAAACTGAATACTTATAATCAGCTGAAAGAAGTGTTGGATACCAATTATACTTATCAGGAGGTGGACGGTGAGATGAAGAGAATTTGGGATCCGATCGTACATTATGCTGTTAAGACCGATGCTGACAATGTAAAAGAAGCAGTAAGTGAGATTTTCCGGATTCGCTCGGAAAGAGTAAAATTATTGGGAGCCGAAAATAATGTTCCTGATGGAAAATCTTTAGAGATCATATTGAAAGAATTCGATCGGATGGAAAAAAACTACCTGAGTCTTTTCTTAGGTAAAAGAGAAACTGTAAAGGTAAAACGGGTATTCCAGTGTATTCCGGAAAAGGCTAACGAACCGGTTGTCGCTTTCCGGTTTTCTGAACAAAACGGAGTGACAGATACGAAAAATGTTGCCGCTCAGGCTTATTTTCTGAAGATTGAAGAGGCTGTGGTTCCGGCTTCGTCACCGGTGAGTGGAGGAGGTGAAGCGGCTGCTGTTTATTATAGGGTACCTGCTACAGCTACGTTGAAGTTACTGAAAGGGAAAGAAGAAATAATGAGTTATCCTGCTATTGTTCCTCAATTGGGAGAAATTAAGAAATTTCCTGTGGATGTGATTAGTAGCGAAGGGTTGATGCTGGAATTTTATCCGCAGTTCGGATCCTTGAAAAGTATTCGGAAAAAATAATCGCTGATACAGGCTATCTGCATTAGTATTAGTACTTGAATTATGTCGTGGTGGAATAACTGGTATGTGAGTTTTTTGAGTTGGCGGGTACGCCATATCAAAGAAAGGAATTTTATCGTCATCCTGAGTCTTCTGGTTGGTATTATCACCGGACTGGCCGGGGTATTCCTGAAAAATTCCGTCCATTATACCCACCAGTTTCTGACCGAACGTTTGCAGATAGATAGCGGAAGTTTGTTGTTTTTTATTCTTCCTTTTATAGGGATTTGGTTGACCTCCCTGTTTGTTCGTTATTTTGTGAGGGAAGATATCAGTCATGGGGTGACAAAGGTATTATATGCGATTTCCCGGCGTAATAGTATGATCAAACCTCATAATAACTACTCCTCCATGATTGCCAGTACGATTACGATTGGCTTTGGAGGATCGGTGGGAACGGAAGCGACGATTGTACTGACCGGTGCTTCCATCGGTTCGAATATGGCCCGTTTTTTCCACATGAACTACAAGGTGATGACCTTGATGATCGGGTGTGGGGCAGCCGGGGCTATCGCCGGAATTTTCAAAGCTCCGATTGCCGGTATCGTATTTACCCTGGAGGTACTGATGCTGGATCTGACGATGGCTTCCTTGGTGCCTTTGATGATTGCTGCCATTTCATCTTACGTTATTGTATATTTTCTGATGGGCGAAGGGGTGGTCCTCGAATTCGCCGTACACGAACATTTTGCCTTGGCTAATGTGCCGTATTATATTATTCTGGGGATATTGTGTGGATTGGTTTCTGTATATTTTATCCGGACGAATATCCGAATCGAGAAATTTATTACCGGGATAAAGAACCAATTCAAAAGAATTTTGGTAGGAGGAGCATTATTGGGCTTGCTGATTTATATTTTTCCGCCTCTCTACGGTGAAGGATACTCTTCTTTGGAAGCTTTGCTGACCGATAATGCAGATGCACTGTTGAACAATACCTATTTTTTCGATTTCCGGAACTATGCATTCGTCGTTGTTTTGTATGTGATCGGTTTGGTATTTATCAAGGTAGTAGCTACAGCTTTCACCAACGGTAGTGGGGGGGTTGGAGGTGTTTTCGCTCCCAGTTTGTTCACTGGGGGAGTTACCGGATTCCTGATTGCTTACCTGATCAATATGACCGGAGTGATCACGGTTCCTGTCAGTTATTTTGTATTGGCAGGTATGGCCGGGGTGATGTCGGGTGTCATGAATTCTCCGTTGACAGCTATGTTCCTGATCGCTGAGATTACCAGTGGCTATAGTTTGCTGGTGCCCTTGATGATAACCTCGGTGACAGCCCATTTAACGGGGCGGGGAATGGAGCCTTACTCTATTTATGCACGTCGGCTGGCTATGAAAGGAGATCTGATTACCCATAATAAAGATAAAGCCGTGCTGACTTTGATGAAGCTGAATAAAGTCATCGAGACCGACTTACAGACGATATCCATAGAGGCTACTTTGGGGGATCTGGTGAAAAAAGTTTCCCGTTCCAGTAGAAATATTTTCCCGGTGATCGATGAAAACGAAGCATTGCTGGGGATTGTATTGCTGGACGATATCCGTAAGATCATGTTCAATCAGGATTTGTACAATGTCACCTTTGTCCGCGACTTTATGACAACTCCACCTACGATTGTCGATGTGACGGATTCGATGGACCTGGTTATGAAAAAATTTGAAGATACAGGAGCCTGGAATTTACCTGTGATCGAGGAAGGAAGATATATCGGGTTTGTTTCGAAAGCAAAGATATTCAACACTTACAGAAGGGTGCTTCAACATTTTTCCGACGAATAATAGAATCATATGGATCAGCATTCAAAATTGGGGTATCGGGAAGGACTCGTTTCCGTTATCCTGAATCTACTCTTGTTTGTTTTAAAATATTATGCCGGTATTGCGTCGGCCTCGCTTGCTTTGATTGCCGATGCCTGGCATACCCTTTCGGATTCCCTGACTTCTTTGGTCGTAATTCTTGGAATTAAATTATCCTCGAAGAAACCGGATAAGGAGCATCCGTTCGGACACGGCCGCTGGGAACAAATCTCTGCATTGATTATCGCTATTTTGTTGGCTTTGGTCGGAGTAGAGTTTATGAAAGACGCTATCGCAAAATTGAGGGGACATGAGGCGGCTGATTTCGGCTGGTTGGCTTATCTGGCTACGGTTGCTTCGATTGTCTTAAAAGAAGGATTGGCCCGCTATGCTTTTTATATCGCCCGTAAAACCGGTAACGCTGCTGTAAAAGCGGACGGATGGCATCACCGGAGCGATGCTTTATCGTCACTGATGGTTTTGGCCGGACTTTTTCTCAGCCCCTATTTCTGGTGGATCGACAGTGTATTGGGTATGTTGATATCTTTCATGTTATTCTATGCCGCCTATGGGATTATTCGCGAAGCAGTAAATAAAATTTTAGGAGAAGAGCCTTCGGAAGAAGTGATCGGGAAAGTAGAACAGATCGTGAAAGCTGAAATGGGAAATGTGGCTTATCCGCATCATTACCACATTCATCATTATGGGGACCATATCGAATTCACTTTTCATATCAAAGTGCCCGGGGAAGAGACCGTGGAGGAAGCTCATAGAAAAGCTACCCTTATCGAAATGCAGATAAAAACAGAATTGAAGATCGATGCGACTATCCATATCGAACCCTTGAAAATGTAACTTTATAAACCCTTCTATCGTTGTAAAACTAGATTATAAATCACCCGCTAACCGGCTCTGTCAGGAGAAGCAGGGGAGATTAGATGTGGAAATCGCAAATCTAAAATTGGGGGCTACTATTAATTTAGTTGTTTTATACTTGTATATTACCAAAAAAAACTTACTTTTGCGAAAATTTTATGGGAACGCTAAAAAAACTATATAGCTATGTATTGGACACTGGAACTTGCTTCAAAATTGGAAGATGCACCATGGCCTGCATCTAAAGATGAATTAATCGATTACGCAATTCGTTCGGGAGCGCCTATGGAAGTTATCGAAAATCTTCAGGATATAGAGGATGATGAAGAAATTTTCGAAAGTATTGAAGACATTTGGCCTGACTATCCCAGTAAAGATGATTTCTTCTTCAACGAGGACGAGTATTGATACAAAAGACGCTAAAATGAGCTGAAACAATGAATTACGAAATGAAAGACCACTGCTAAACGGTGGCCTTTCTCGTTTTTATCTGCGGCATATTCCGGCATAACTGCAAGTCCGGCATTTCTTTTCGTTATCGGTTTGGCAAAAAGGATGTTCCGGGGAGAATAATTCTTCCAGTAACTGCCGGAGATGATCCGAAAATTCCTGCTGATAATACCGGAAATTTTGTATCAGCTCTTTATCACATTTTAACCGGAAATCATAATCTTTCCCGAATAACAGTTTGGTACTGTAAATTCCAGGGATCAGAGGCTGTTCGCTGGGATGAACATGATCGTACATCAGGCAATACACCATGGTCTGAAAAGCTGCTTTATTCCGGGTAGGATTTGCCGGATCGAAAACCGAAGCGATAGTTTTGAAAGCCGTCGTATCGGCTCCTGTTTTGTAGTCTATTACCCGGATGCCTTGATCGGTACGGTCTATGCGATCGATGAAACCTCCGACGAAAACTGTCTTTTCCTGGCCTTCGATACCGATTTTTACAGGCACGTGAAAACGGTTCTCCATAGCCAGCAACCGGAAAGGACATATCTTTTTATCGTAAGAAAACATCTCCCGGAGGTATTTTTTGATTACTCCCAGGATCAGTTCGTTGCTGCCGCTATCGATCAGTCTGGAAATTTTCGGGTCGTATACTTTTAGATAAGAACGGCGGATGTGTTCTTCGATCAGAGATCCGTTAGCCAGAATGGTATCGATGGCCGCTTTCGTGATTTCGCCTCCAGGTATCGTGGCATACAGTGATTCGGAGCATTCGTGAAAGATATTTCCCAAAAGACGGTGGTCCAGTTCTTCGGCCAGTTCTTCTTTCTCTTTTATTTGTGCTATGTATTTGAAATAAAATTTCAGGGAACATTCCATATAAGTGTTTAGGGCCGAAGGAGAGATCGTCTGATCCTCCGATCGGGTATACCGCTCCAGAATATGGAGTATCGGCGGGATTTTACCGATTCTGATTTCTTTGGGATTTTGGGTAGAAATCGGGTTTTGGAAATTCCTTTCCGCTACGGTAAGTCCCGATTCATATTTGATTTGATAGAGAAAACGACTCATTTCCCCTCCGTTCATCCCTTTTACGCCTGAAGTATATAAAATATGAATGTCTCTGGAACGTTGTAAAAGCCGGTAAAAGTAATAGGCGAAAACAGCGTCCTGGTGTTCGGGGGTGGGCAAACGGAAACCGAATCGGAGGTTATAAGGAATAAACGAAGCGGGAAGTGTGGTCTTGGGTAAAATACCTTCGTTGGCCGAAAGGATGATCAGATGATTGAAATCCAGCATACGGGTTTCCATTAATCCCATCAGTTGTAAGCCTTCCAGAGGTTCTCCCGAAAAAGGAATACTGAGATTACCGATCACTTTATTGATGATTTGCATATAAAGTTTGTTCTCCGGCTCGATGCCCTCTTCTTCGAATGTATTTTGCAGGTTTTGGATTTGGGTATATACCGTGAAGACAAATTCTTTTTCGATAGGATCGGCTTCTTCTTTCAATACCGACCGGGTCAGCAAATTCAGGATTTTCAGCAGATATACAGGTATCTTTTCGTGCTGGTCGGAGGAAAAAATAGCCCGGGTGAGCTCATGAAAGTGTAAACTTTTTTCTATAACATAGACGATGTTCTTTTGATTGATATAGTTGGTGATCTGGTGAATCTCTTCAGGACATAGGTCTTTGATTAATTTGTGATTCAGCAGAGCGATGACCGGTTTGTAATAGTAGTAGGTGGTGTCTCCTTCCTGCCTGGCATAATTTTTTAAATCGCATAACATAGAAATGAGGGCCGCCACCGAAGTGTTGCGTGCCGGATAGCCCATCGTAACATTGATTTTTGAGAAATACTCCGGAATCGAATGCATCACGGGAATCAGCATCTGTTCTTCACATAACACGATGGCTGTCTGTCGCGGATTCTCTTCCCGGAGACTTTCGGTCAAGGCAGGAAGAAGCTTGGCCTGACCGATCGTCGAGGGGACAGCCAGGTATTCGATGGTTTTGCCGTTGTATCTGAAGTTATTGAAATGTTCGATATCCAATTCGTTCGGAAACAGCTTTAGATTCTCCCGGATATAATGGCCTGCTTCCTGATGTTCATCAGCGGTATAATAAATATCGTAATCCCAGTAGAAACGGGCTATTCCCGAATCTTGCCAAAACGAAAAGATCTTTTTTTCACATAAGTTCAAAGCGTTGAAACCCGCGATTAATATATGTTCAGGATGGGCATAGGTTTCTATATGTTCGCAAAAATACCGTTCGTTCATTCCTTCATAGCAGATTCCGGTTTCAGCCAGGTGAGTTTTGAAATGAGTATAGGTGGCATATAATTTATCCCACACTTTTAGGAATTCTTGTTGTTCCCGGCTGAATTTTTCCGGATTGAAGCTCTTCCAGAATCGGTGTATGGCCTTGATTTGTTCTTCGGTCAGATACGGAAAGTTCAAATCCAATTTTTTGAGTGCTATCAGATTAGAAAAAAGATCTTTGGCATCTACCAGGTATTTGTCGATATCGTCGAAATCAGCCAGTAGCATATTTCCCCAAAAATAGAAATCTTCGAATTTCTCGGAAGAGCCCGATACGGCCGTATAAGATTTGT
Organism: Odoribacter sp. N15.MGS-14; assembly: GCF_000980245.1. Taxonomy (NCBI): domain Bacteria; kingdom Pseudomonadati; phylum Bacteroidota; class Bacteroidia; order Bacteroidales; family Odoribacteraceae; genus Odoribacter; species Odoribacter sp. N15.MGS-14. Next base: position 25,739 of record NZ_LARE01000025.1, on the reverse strand, counting down.
AGAGTTTGATAATTAAAGAAAGTGTTTCGGCTTTTTTCAGTCCCGAATGCTTTTCGATGTATTCTGTCAAGGTCAGGATCTCCGGCATCCACACCGGACGGTCGATTTGGCGGGAGAGTTCTTCGGCCAAAAAGAGACCGGCTCTTTTATTAGGAAAAATAATAGTCAGATCGGCGAAATCCGTACCGTATTTCCGGATAATATCCTTTGCCAGTAACTGAAGAAAAGAAGCCATATATCGAATTAAAAGTTAAAGGGTTATTTGGGCTTATTGTATTTTGTTGTTATTTTTGTTGAATAGTCGGTAGGGACTACTGGTATCGGCAAATTTACAATTTATAATGATTAAAACAGCGAAAATAGGATAAACCTGAAAGTAAATAGATATGTTGAAAGATTTATTATTGAGAAATCGTAGTTATCGGCGGTTTGAGCAAGAGGTACGGATTTCAGAGGAAGAATTGACAGAATTGGTCGGTTTGACTTGTTTGTGTGCTTCCGCCCGGAATGCACAAGCCTTGAAATATGTAATTGTTCATGAGGAGGAAAAGTGTGCGGAGGTTTTTCCACAGCTGGCTTGGGCGGGATATCTGAAAGATTGGGACGGACCTGAAGAAGGAGAACGTCCGGCTGCTTACCTGATCCAGTTGTTAGATACCCGGATTGTTGAAAATTGTTTGTGTGATGACGGTATTCAGGCCCAGACGATTTTATTGGGAGCGGTAGAAAAGGGGTGGGGAGGATGTATAATCAAGGCTTTCCGGAATGAAGATTTACGTCGTCTGTTTCACTTACCCGAAGAGCTGAAAATCAACTACGTGATTGCTTTGGGAAAACCGAAAGAAAAGGTGGTGCTGGAACAAATGAAAGGGGAGGATTATCGGTATTGGAGGGATGCTGATGGTGTCCATCATGTACCTAAACGGGAAGCCGGTAGTTTGATTTATAAGATTGAAGTATGAAAATACTGTGTGCAGAATATAACGACGCCGGAGAGGTGGCTGTCGTACCGGTGGGGGATGATGTGCTGTTAAGGAATAACGGGGATTTTTATATACCGGATTATACACAACAGGTGAGCGGTGTGCCTCAGTTGGTTGTCAGAATTTGTAAGTTGGGAAAAAGTGTGGGAGAACGGTTTGCCGGCCGTTATTTTGAAGAGATCGGAGTCGGAGTCCGGTTTTATGCCGATTCGCTGGAGGAACAGCTGATTGCAAAAAAATTACCCGGGATCATGGCAGCCTCTTTTGACAGCTCTTGTGCTATCAGTGCTTTGATGGGTATAGAGGAAACCAGAGAGGCAAACTATGAAATGAAGGTGAACGGTGAAGTCGTTACTTCCGGGAATAAACAGCATTTACCGGTGGGCATTGAAAAATTGATTGCTTTTGCGTCTGAGTTTCATACGTTGAAAATCGGTGATTATCTGTTTTGCGGACATCCCTTCCGTTTCCGGGGACTCAGACCGGGCGATAAAGTGCAAATGACATTGGATGGAAAGACGATGCTGGATTTTAGAATTAAATAAATAACCATAATTATGAAAAAAAGATTTGTTGTATTAGGGTTACTTCTGCTCTGTTTGGGTGGAAAGGCTCAGGATGCTTATGTACCGTCTCCTGAGAATCTGGAAGCCCGGAAAGAATTTCAGGATAGTAAATTCGGTATTTTTTTACATTGGGGGTTGTATAGTATGTTGGCTCAGGGAGAATGGGTGATGACGAACCAGAACCTGGACCACATGGAATACCGCAAGTTGGCTTCTGCTTTTTATCCTTCCCGTTTCGATGCGGCTGAATGGGTGGCTGCAATAAAAGCGGCCGGAGCGAAATATATTTGTTTTACTACCCGGCATCATGAGGGGTTTTCTATGTTCGATTCCCGGTTTACGGATTACAACATCGTCAAGGCGACGCCTTTCGGCAGGGATGTTTTGAAGGAATTGGCAGAAGAATGTCATAAACAAGGGATAAAATTACATCTCTATTATTCTCATCTGGATTGGGACCGGGACGATTATTATCCGTTGGGGCGGACCGGACGTGGTACGGGACGTACGACCCATGGAGAATGGAAAACGTATTATCAGTTTATGAACGATCAGATTACTGAGTTACTGACCAATTACGGACCGATCGGTGCCATATGGTTCGACGGTTGGTGGGACCATGATCAGGATCCCGGATTCGATTGGCAGTTGCCTGAGCAATATGCCATGATCCATCGGTTACAACCGGCTTGTCTGATCGGTAATAACCATCACCAGGTACCTTTTGCCGGTGAAGATATTCAGATTTTTGAACGGGATTTGCCCGGAGAGAATAATGCCGGATTGTCCGGACAGGACATCAGCCGTTTGCCGTTAGAGACTTGCGAGACGATGAATGGCATGTGGGGGTATAAAATTGTAGACCAGAATTATAAATCGGTGAAAACCTTGATCCATTATCTGGTGAAAGCTGCCGGTAGAAATGCAAATCTCCTGATGAATATCGGACCGCAGCCTAACGGGGAATTGCCTGCTGCTGCACTCGAAAGACTGAAAGCAATCGGAGAGTGGACGAAGCAATATGGAGAGACGATTTATGGAACACGGGGGGGAGATATCAGTCCCAGAGATTGGGGGGTAACGACCCGCAAAGGAGATAAGCTGTATGTACATATTCTGAATTTGCCTGATAAAGGATTGTTTTTGCCTTTGACGACGGGGAAAGTGAAAAGTGCTGTCGTATTTAAAGACCGGAAACCGGTGAAGTTTTCACAAGATAAGAATGGGGTAGTTTTGGAGTTGGCTGAAGTGCCTGCCGAGCTGGATTACGTGATCGAATTGACCATAAAATAATAGACAGATAGTTGTATGCGACGTCAGGATTTTAAAATAGAGGTTTGTACTAATTCTGTGGAGAGTGTGAGGGCTGCTCTTGCAGGTGGGGCGGATCGGATAGAGCTTTGTGCCGGAATGCCGGAGGGAGGAACGACTCCTTCGTATGGTGAGATTTGTTTAGTAAGAGAGTTGATGCCTGCAGGGATGCATGTGATCGTGCGTCCACGAGGGGGCGATTTCCTATACCGGGAGGATGAACTTGAAGTGATGTACAGGGATATAGAAATGGCACGAAAACTGGGTGTCGATGGAGTCGTTTTCGGTTGTTTGACCCGTGAAGGAGAAGTGGACGAAGGCGTTATGAGAAAATTAATGGCTGCTTGCGGAGAAATGTCGGTGACTTTTCACCGGGCTTTCGATATGTGCCGTGATCCTTTTCAGGCTTTGCAGACGATCGAAAAGCTCGGGTGTGCACGAATTCTGACTTCCGGACAGAGTAATTCTGCTGAAACCGGCCTGCCTTTACTGAAAGAATTGGTGGCCCGGGCCCGGAACGTAATTATTATGCCCGGGTGTGGGGTCAATGCGGCTAATGTGCGGAAGATTGCCGAAAGCACCGGTGCCTTCGAATTCCATCTTTCTGCCCGTATCCGCCTAGGGAGCGATATGGTTTATCGCAATCCGGCTGTTTCAATGGGAGGTACGGTGCAAGTGGATGAGTACGGACGTGAGGTAAGTAGTCGCGAAAAGGTGGAGGAGGTGATCCGGAGGCTGGAGTACTGACGACTTGAAGGCCTGAGATAATGTAGGTTTGTTCTGTTACTTATTCGTCTGCGGTGTTCGTGTTCGGAGACCCGGTCGCTTCTGTCGGTCATCTGGCTTTTTCTTTCACTGACCGGCGGAACTCCTCACTTCGCAAAAAACTTTACGTTACGTTTCCGTCAGACACCACCGGTCGGTCAGAAAAAGCAAGACGACACTCGCCAGAGCTCCAATGGTCCCCGAACACGAACACCTCCGACTCCCGTTATCACTGCATGGAAAGCTAATCTTTTCCTTCTCCTTTCTTTGCCGGTTTGCTCTGCCGTTAAATGAAGGGTTTTATGCCGGAAGACCATTGGAGCAGGAACGAGGATCCGGTTAGGTTTTCCGAATGTCCGACCGATGGTGTCTGACGAGTTTGCGAGGAGTTCCGCCGGTCAGTGAAGGAAGGCCTTACCGGATCGTTCCAGGCGAACCGGTCTGACGGTATAAAACCCGGAATCGAATAGAAAGAAAAATATAAACCTGTGTTTTAACTATAATTTATGTATCGTTTTCATCAATTGTTCTCCTAATCCGATTGTATAGCCTTGGGAGATAAAAACGATCCGGTTGAACGTATCGGCGATGACGAAAATCGGCAGATTGTCATGCGATAGTTTCATATTTTCCTGAATCATTTTTTGTATCGTCTGATTTTGGTCCACTCCTAAAGTAATAGTACTTGGGAGATTCGGGAATTCTGTGGGATGAAAACTTTTTAACTGTTTTTCATCCGGGAAAAGCAATACCATGCCTCGTCCCCATGTCTCGAAATCCTGTTTTAAAACCGCTATATCCCGTAAGGCGTGGTTCGTCGGTTCCTGACCGGCCCCTAGTATACCGATAATGAAATATCCGCGTCCGGTGGTTTGCAGGATACTCTGAGGGGCAGAGCTATTTGCCGGAAGGAAGAAAGCTTCCGAATTCAAATTGCCGATCACTTTCACTTCATCCGGATTTTCCCGCATGATGAGTTCGGTTGTGGTCGTTTTTCCTTCTTCGATATTGAAAAATGTCGTATTACTCAGTACACCGCCGCTGGCTAATCGGGTACCGGTAACCAGCATATAGTATCCGGTGTCCAGGGACATCGAGTGCTTTAAGAGGTTCTCCCAATTACTACTGTTGTCTTCGGGAAAAGTCAATAGTTGAAATGTTCCGTTATGATATTTCGAAAGGGTGAAATGAGAATAATATAAGGGATTGGTGAGTGCTTTTACAGGCTTGTAAGTGGCAACCAATTTCCCTTGTGGAATATTTGCTTCGGTTGTGGCAGTGAAATCGACGTCCTGCCATTTACCGTCGGTTCCTGCATATTGGGTTTTACCGGTTACTTCGTCGATACGTGAGGCTATACCCAGACTCCTCAAAACCGCCACATAAAAAATAGCTCTGGAATGTTGGTCGGCAATCCGGGAATTCCAGACTCCTTGAGGCATCATCGGAATATGCTGCGGATTCAGTTCGTCCTGGATTGAAATATTTTTAATACACCATTGGGTCCAGAAGGAGGGGTTCTCCTTGATTTTTTCGGCTAACCCGGGAGATATCGCTTTTTGAAAAAAGTCTTTATAAGCAGTAAGCATTTCATTGGCTATTCGTGGATTCAGGATATACGCGTCGAATAAGGGATTTTCAGATACCGGCGTGTGTTGCAGGTGGTCTTTGAGTACAGCTTCGGGAGTATCACGCAGGTCTTTGTCAGAAATCACTTGCAATAATTGCAACGCCTGAACTCGCTGAGCTTTCGGTGTATGGCGCAGGAAACCGAGTATCTGGTCGTGGTTACCCCGGCTGGCAATAAGAAGTTTCGTCAAAGGGGCTGAAGGTAAACCTAATTCACCGGCGATGTCGTCAGCTTGTCCGGCATTTATAAAAGTGGCTGTATAGGCATTGCGGATCGAATCTTCCATTGCCATCCGGCGGGTGTTCTCTGCCCGTTGTTCCGGGGTAACGGTAACCGGGTTGGCATGCTCGGCCGGAGGTACGATGTCGAGTGGTAGGGTACTTACTTCCCCGGCTTGTTTATCCAGGATGATGGTGATTGCAGCATCTTTTGCAAAAGAGAGTTTGCCGTATCCGAATCGTTCGCCGTCGGTGGCCCAGACCAGCATATCTCCTTTTCCGGCTGATAAAGAGGCTTTGCCTTGGTCATTTGTCGTTTTAGATGCTACGGTGTAAAACTCTGCGTAATTATATAGTTTAAAATCGACTTGTGCATTTTTTACCGGTTGGTTGTCCGGCGTTGTGACGGTAACTGTTGCCTGTGTCGTCGGGGCATAATTGCCGATAACATTGATTTCGGTATAACCGGAGGTTCGGCTCATGACTTCTTCCGGGCCGTTGTAGCGACCGAATACTTTGGTGTGCATCAGCATCCCCCGGCTCGCCGGTGCATTGAACCAGCCTAAATCCAATACCGGTTCCGGTTCGCAAGCTCCCAGAAAATGCCATTGCCCGTCTACCCAGGCTTCTACCCAGGCATGGTTATCGTCGGTATGCGCCCAGCGGGGAGTATAAACCTGACGTGCCGGGATTCCTACAGAACGGAGAGCGGCAACCAGAAAGGTCGATTCTTCACCACAACGTCCATAAGCGGTTTTAACCGATGCTAAGGGCGAACTGGTGCGGGAATCAGAAGGAGTATAGATCACTTTCTCGTGACACCAGTGGTTGACTTCGAGTATCGCATCGTAAAGTGAAAGATTTTTTACCCGCTCTTTCAATTCCTCGTAAAATACTTTCCGCGATTCGTCCAGGTTTTCGTTATTGACCCGCACCGGTAAAACAAAGTGGCGGAATTCCCGTTCAGGAATCCGGCAACCCCAAGGCATTTCCTGTCTGGTTTTCAATGCATATCTGACGTTCATCAGATAATAATCCCCGCTATAGTCGGTGATATCTCCGATGGGCATGTAGGCATAGAGAAACATCAGGGCTTCACGTTCTTCGGTAGTCAATGAGGTCGTAAATATCCGGAACAGGTCTCCGTGGGGGAGGGCTTTTTGTTTGTCTTCGAAATCACGGGTCACTGTTGCCAATTCCGATTGATCCGAGAATAAATGTTGCTCTTTACAAGATAAGGTAAGCAATAGAAAAAAAACTAATGCCAGTTTGAATGTAAGATTCATAGATCGTTTTTTAGGTTAAGTTTGTATTTAGCCGAATGAATAATAATCCCCCAAAATTAATCAAAAGGAAACGGTGACAATACAGTCTTAAACCGTTTTAACTGCTGTCACCGTTATTACTGTTTTAACCGTAAACCCTTACTTGATATTGATGTTATTGTAGAGGAAACGTTTAATCTTATGTGTCGGTGTTTTTTCAAAGGGTTCATGCTGTACCAGCACTAATTGAAGCTTGGAAAAATTGTTTACCCTTGAATTTACATATTCGAATAATTCTTTTTTCTGCTCTTCTATATAGTCATTGATAGCGGTTTTGTAATTTCCGGCCTGGCTTTTTATTTTTTGGACTTGTTTTTCCAGTTCTTCCATATTGAAATGTACCATAGCCACTAATTTCCCTTTGGATTCTACAACCAGCGATTCATTGACAAAACGGAAATTATTGATGATCGATTCGATTTCTTCGGGATAGATGTTTTCACCGGAAGAACCTAATATCATGGTTTTGATTCGTCCGCGGATCGAAAGCCGCCCTTTGCGGTCGAAAGAACCCAAATCTCCGGTCTTAAACCAGCCGTCTTCGCTGAATACTTCCTGAGTTAATTCCGGTTTTTTATAATAGCCTTTCATAACATGGGGACCTTTGATCCAGATCTCTCCCTGGCCGGTCTTATCCGGTTCGTTGATTTTGATTTGCACCCCTTCCATGGCAGGACCTACGCCCTGTAAGAAGGTTCCCCGGGGAGCAGAACCTGCGGACATCGGAGAAGTCTCTGTCAAACCATAACCGATGGCATAAGGGAATTTAGCCTCTCTGAGAAAACGTTCTACTACAGGATCTATTTTCGAACCACCGATACCGAAGAAAACGATTTTTCCCCCGAAAGTCTGCATCAGTTTTTTTCCGGCCAGCCGATTGAATAATTTCCGGGTAGGCCCGAAATTGTATAAGGTCTTCATCAAGGCAGACGAAGTAAATTTAGGCAATACCTGGGTTTTATATATTTTTTCGATGATCAAAGGTACGGATAACATAACCGTAGGCCGTATCTTCTGCATGGCAGGTACCAATAATTTAGGTGTCGGTACACGGTCCAGATAATAAATCTGAGCTCCGAACATCACCGGTAGTAACAGGCCCAGGGTATTTTCGTAGGTATGGGCCAAAGGTAAAATGCTGAGAAAACGGTCTTGGATACTTACAGGTTGGATCGTAGCACATTGCCGCGCATTCCAGACCAGATTACGGTGAGTTAATTCCACCCCTTTGGAAAAACCTGTAGTTCCTGACGTATAGATGATCGAAGCCGTATCTTCTTCTTCTACTTGTATTACAGGAAGGGGAGTCAGGTTATCCAGACCGATATTGTTCTCCAGTTTGTCGATCGCTTCTACCGGATAGTCTTCCGGAATCCGGGCGAAAGTATTCATCAGAATCTTTTGTTCCAGATAACTCGTCTTTATATCGGCGACTAATTTATAAAGCAATTTAGATACAAAGATGATTTTAGATTCCGAATGTTCTAAAATATTTTGTATTTCTATACTGCTGAAACCCGGAAGAACCGGTACTGCAATAGCGCCGATCCGGGCAATAGCAAATTGAGTAATACCCCAATTCGGCATGTTAGCACTTAAAATTGCTATTTTATCACCTTTTTGGATGCCGGATGAAAGAAGATAATTAGCTATCGAAGTTACTTCGTTATAGAAGTCCTGGTAAGTTCGTTTGCCACTTTGAACAAAGTTCAAAGATAAATTGTTCTTGAATTTGGAACAGCTGTTAGAAAGGAGTTCCGGTAAAGTCAATTTCTTTAAGAGCATTATATTTAATAGTTGCAATTTGCTCACAAAGTTACAAAAAAATCTTGAATTCAACGTTGAAAAATGCTAATAATTCTAAGAGAATAAAACGTAAATTGTTAAAAATGAAAAACTTTATTTGAAGAAATCCTGTCGGAGGAGTCTGGTGGAAACCTGGAATTAAATCGGTTTATAAAGTTCATAAGTTTATAAAGTCGGTAACTTATGCGGGCGTAAAAAAGCGCCTGCAGGGGGGACACATAAAAAAAGAGTCCCGGAGGACTCTTTTTTTATTTAGCAGGAATGTTTTTCAAAGTAGCTTTGAGGTATTCCCAGAATTTTCCGACCGAGGCGATGTTTACCCGTTCGTCCGGAGAGTGAGGAGAGCAAATGGTCGGACCGAAAGAGATCATATCCCAATGGGTATATTTAGAACCCAGAATACCACATTCGAGTCCGGCATGAACAGCCATAACAGCAGGTTTCTTACCGTATAATTGTTCATAAATCTCCTGCATTTCTTTTAAAATAGCAGAATCCGGATTGGGTTTCCAGCCTGGATAATCGCCGTCGAACATGATTTTATCTGCTTTGGCTAATTCGAATACCGCCTGAATGGTTTGTGCCAAGGCTTCTTTGGCTGTTTCTACCGAAGAACGAAGCAAGGTGTTGATGATAATTTTTCCTTGTTCTGATCTTACAATGGCCAGGTTATTTGAAGTCTCTACCGTATCGGGCATCGAATCGATCATCCGGACAGCTCCGTTCGGGCAAGCCAGAATGGAATTGGTCAGACGGAACTGGGTACATTCGTCTATTACGGAGGCCGGTAGCTCACAAGCTTCGGCGGTTACTTGCAGGGTAGGCTCCTTAGCACTTAATTCGGCTTTATAAATTCCTTCAGCTTCTTTAATAGCTGCCTGTAATTTTGTTTCGTTGGCAGCCGGAATGACGACGAGGGCAAAAGATTCACGCGGAATAGCATTCCGAAGTGTACCTCCGCTGACAGAAGCTATGCGAATACCTAATTCTGCTGCATAAGTTTTCAAAAAACGGAATAACAATTTATTCGAGTTACCTCTTCCCAGGTTGATGTCCATCCCGGAATGGCCTCCTTTCAAACCTTTGATCCCCAAACGGAAAGCTTTGACTTGTGCTGGTACAGCTTCTTCCTTGTAGTTAAATTCGATCGTAGAATCAAGACCACCGGCACAACCTACATAAAGTTCTCCTTCCGTTTCTGAGTCGAGATTTAACAAGATGTCGCCTTTTAATACTCCCGGTTTTAAACCGTTAGCACCGTCCATACCGGTTTCTTCGGTAGCTGTGATCAGCACTTCCAGTGGACCGTGAGGAATGTCGGTCGCCGTAAGCATAGCCATGCCGGCAGCAACTCCCATGCCGTTGTCAGCCCCCAGAGTGGTGCCTTTTGCCCGTACCCATTCTCCGTCGACATAAGCTTGGATCGGATCTTTTTCGAAATCATGGTCCGTATCTTCATTTTTTTGAGGTACCATATCCAGATGGCCCTGAAGAATCACTCCCTTGCGGTTTTCCATACCCGGAGTGGCCGGTTTTCTCATAATAATATTCCCCACCTCGTCTATCTCTGCCTCGATATTGTTCTCTTTTGCCCATTCGAGCATAAATTTACGGGCTTGTTCTTCGTGGTTGGAAGGACGGGGGACTTGAGTCAATTTGTAAAAATTCTGCCAGATAGCAGTCGGTTTTAAGTCTTTGATTGAGTTCATATTTAAATTTTTAGGTTGATTTTTTCTTTATTGATTAGCGGTTTCGCCTGATCGGCGCTTATCTTTTCATGTGTTCATTCAAATATTTCACAAACCGATTGTACAACTGTAAGGTTGTATTGCCTCCGAAGATACTGTGGTTGCGGTTGGTGTAAATGGCCATGTCGAACTGTTTGTTGGCTTGTACCAGGCGTTCGGCCAGTTCATAGGTATTCTGTACGTGTACGTTATCATCGGCAGTACCATGACAAATCAACAGGTTGCCTTTTAATTTATCGGCCCAGTTCAAGGGGGCATTATCTTCATAACCCCGTTCGTTTTCTGCCGGTGTACGCATATAGCGTTCGGTATAGATCGAATCGTAATATTTGTAATGAGTGACAGGAGCTACTGCAATCGCTGTCGTGAAAATGTCATTTCCTTTCATGATACAGAGCGAAGACATAAACCCTCCGTAACTCCATCCCCAAATACCGATATTTTTAACGTCTACATCAGGTTGTGTGGCCAGCCATTTGGCAGCTGCGATCATATCGTCGCTTTCCAGTTTACCGAGTTGCATGTACGTACATTTCCGGAACTCTTCTCCACGAGCTGCCGTACCACGCGGGTCGATACAGGCAACGATATACCCCTCCTGGGCCAGATAATTCAACCAACTCAGATTCCAGTTGTTTTTTACTTGTTGTGAATTAGGCCCGCTGTATTGGGTGATCAGCAGCGGATATTTTTTGCCGGCTTCCTGATTTACCGGTTTCATGATCCACGCATTGAGCATCGTTTTACCGTCTGCTGCCGGAATTTGAATGAATTCAGGTTTTGCCAGATTATATGCTTTCACCGCCTCTTTCACCGCTTTATTATCTTCAAGCACTCTGACCTGTTTGCCTTTAGCATTATAAAGAGCGGTGACCGGAGGAGTATCCGTATTCGAAACAACGTTGATATAATAATTGAAGTTCTTACTGAAACTAGCTTCATTCCAGCCTTTTACCGGGGTCAGTTTCTTTTTTAATCCCTTTTCGTTAATGCTATAAATGTATTTTTCAAGTGGAGATTCTTCGTAGGAAGAATAGTAGAAGAGTTTGCGAACAGGATCATAACCGTAGAAATCGATGATATCGAAATTTCCTTTGGTAATCGCTTGTCTTTCCCGTCCGTTGAGATCGTAAAGATAAAGGTGCATATAGCCGCTTTTCTCGCTTGTAATGACAAACTGTGTACCGTTATCCAGAAAGACCAGATTGTCCAGATTGCTTTCGTCGATATAATATTTGTTTTCTTCCCGGTAAAGAGGAACAATCGTTCCGACTTTGGCATTGGCTAAGAGGACTTCCATTTTATTCTGGTGACGGTTCAGGCGAATGATAGCCAGTTTTTTAGGGTCCTGGGTCCAGCGTATCCGCGGAAGATAGATGTCGTCTTCTTCTCCTGTGTCCATCTTGGTCGTTGTCCGGTCCGAAACATCGTAAACATAAACGGATACTTTGGAATTTTTCTCTCCGGCTTTCGGATATTTGTAAACATAATTCGAGGGATACAGTTCGTTTTGTTTTAAAGCAGGACTTTGTCCTTCGAACATATTCATTTGAAATTCGCGTACATCCGATTCGTCGAATTTGATGTAAGCGATGGCCGATCCGTCGGGAGCCCATTCAAAAGCGCGGTTGAATGCGAATTCCTCTTCGTAAACCCAGTCCGGTGCGCCGTTGATGATGTGATTGTATTGTCCGTCTCTGGTGATCTGACGTTCTGAACCGAAACGGATATCATGGATAAACAGGTTGTTATCTCTCACGAAAGCAACTTGCAAACCGGTGGGAGAAAAAGTCGCCAACCGTTGGCTGCCACCTTCCGACAAAGGTTTGATTTCTTTATTTTTGAAATCGAAAAGATAATAATCGGCAGTGAACGAACGGCGGTAAATCGGTTTCTTATTGGTACAAATCAGTATCCGGCTTTCATCTGCATTGAAGGTATAATCGTCGATCCGGCTGACAGGAGAATCCTTCTGGGTTTTCAAATCCAGTAAAGTAGCGACAGGCAGACCCGTTTTATAGCTGTATTTGACTATACGTGTGCCATTGTTCTCTAAAACTGTATAATGTTCGCCGTCATTCATGGAACGTAATCCGTAAACTCCTTTGGTACGGAAAGTCCCGTCGACAAAAAAATCCTCCAGGGTTAATTGTTTTTGTGCAGATAACTGGCTGCAAAAGATAAACATAAGTAAAAAGATTCCGAAAAAATTTCTCATATCGTTCTGTAATTTTTATTTTTTTAGTTTGCAGTCCCAAAGGTTTGAAAAAAATCTTTGTTTTGCAAATGTTTGCAGAATTATCCTGAACTAAAAGTGTCTGAATACTTTTTACCTTTTAACCTTTTACCTTTAACCTGAAATTATTACCTTTGCGCACTAAAATACATAGCTCGGAATAATAATATGCAATATACTCTTTTAGCGAAAGATAAGAACAGTGAAGCCCGGTGTGGTGTTTTGACCACAGCACACGGGGAGATTCATACCCCTGTCTTTATGCCGGTGGGAACGGTGGGATCTGTGAAAGCAGTGCATATGAGAGAACTGAAAGAGGATATCCGGGCTGAGATTATTCTGGGGAATACCTACCATCTTTATTTACGACCGGGAACCGAAATTCTGCAGGCAGCCGGAGGATTGCACCGTTTTAATGGCTGGGACCGGCCGATATTGACCGATAGTGGCGGATTTCAGGTGTTTTCACTGACCGGTACCGGACGGAAGATTACAGAGGAAGGAGTGACTTTCCGATCACACATAGATGGTTCTAAACATCTTTTTACGCCGGAAAATGTCATGGATATCCAGCGTCAAATCGGCGCCGATATCGTGATGGCTTTTGACGAATGTCCGCCGGGAACCAGTGATTATAATTATGCCAGGCATTCACTCGGGCTGACTCAGAGGTGGCTGGAACGGTGTGTCGCGCGTTTTGACGAAACTGCACCGCTATACGGTTACGAGCAAAATTTATTTCCGATCGTTCAGGGATGTACTTACCGGGATTTGAGAGAGAAAGCCGCAGAACATGCCGTATCCCTGAACAGAGCCGGCTATGCGATCGGTGGTCTGGCTGTCGGAGAACCTGCTGAAGAAATGTATGCCATGATCGAGGTCGTCAATCGTATATTGCCTCAGGATAAACCACGTTATCTGATGGGAGTCGGGACGCCTGAAAATATACTCGAAGGTATACAAAGGGGAGTAGATATGTTCGATTGCGTGATGCCTACCCGTAATGGACGTAATGGTATGATTTTTACAACCGAAGGGACGATCAATATTAAAAATCAAAAATGGGACCGGGATTTTTCTTCTATAGATCCTGCTGCATTGAGTTATGTAGATACCGATTATTCGAAGGCTTATTTGCGGCATTTGATTAAATCCGACGAGATACTAGGGTTGCAAATTTGTTCCATCCATAATCTCTCTTTTTATTTGTGGTTGGTGAGAGAAGCCCGGAAACATATTCAGGCAGGAGATTTCGTAGAATGGAAGACAAAGCTGCTTCCGAAAATAACCAGAAGACTTTAGATGAAAAAACTTGATTTATATATTATACGCAAATTCCTGGGGACCTTTTTCTTTTCACTGGTCCTGATTCTGTGTATCGTCGTCGTTTTCGATCTTTCTGAAAAACTGGAAAAATTTTTGGAAAACGAAGCTCCGGTAAAAGCGATTGTGTTCGATTATTATAAGAATTTTATTCCCTATTTTGCGAACGTGTTCTCTTCGCTGTTTACTTTCATCTCAGTAATCTTTTTTACTTCGAAGATGGCCTATGACAGTGAAATTATCGCTATTTTGAGTACCGGGATCAGTTTCAGGCGTTTTTTATTCCCCTACCTGATGTCGGCTACCGTTATTGCTATTTTGTCGTTTTTGCTGGGGGCTTTTATTATCCCCAATGCCAATGAGAAACGGATTGAATTCGAAAAGCAATATATGGGTAAAAGATATGCCAATAAGGAACAGAATATACATCGTCAGATAGCTCCGGGTACTTATATCTATATGTCGTCTTATTCGGTGGCTTCGAATGTGGGATATGATTTCTCCATCGAAAATTTCAGGGGGGATACCTTGGTCAATAAGCTGACCTCTTCGCGGATTACCTGGGATAAGGAAAATAAAAAATGGGTGATCCATAACTGGAAACTCCGGGAAATAGAGGGAGATAAAGAAACGTATACGACGGGACAGAAACTGGATACTGTCATGGCTTTCCAACCTTCTGAATTTTCAGAGAATCCGAAGAAAATCCGGGAACAATTGACTTTTCCGGAACTGGATCGTTATATCGACCGGATGAAAATGCGGGGGAGTTCGAATGTGATCGAATTTCAGATTGAAAAATATAAAATGATTGCCAATGCATTCGCTACTTTTATATTGACTTTCATCGGTGTCAGTATCTCGTCACGTAAAATCAGGGGCGGAATGGGACTACATCTTGGAATAGGCTTGCTGATCAGCTTTTCTTATATCTTATTTATGCAATTTTCAACAGTTTTTGCAACAAATGGAAATATGAATCCGTTATTAGCAGTGTGGTTGCCTAATATTTTGTTTGCCATTATCGGAGTGTTTGTGTATAGGACGGCGCCCAAATAGTTTGAATGAAATACCTGAGTGAGAGAGACGTGTAAGCGGGAAAAAAAATTAAAATCAATGAATTAATATTATTTAGGATGGAAAGAGATTATAATAAAAATCGGCGTTCTTTTCGTTCCGAACGGTCTGAAAACCGTAGAGGATATGGAGCAGAGCAAGGAGAAAGACATACGGCCGGATCTGTGGGGAACCGTAACACTGCCAGAAGGTTTGAAAGGACTTCTGAACGGGACAATGGAGAAAGAAGAGAACGGAATTTTAACCGGGAGAAAGATACTTACAGAGAACGTCCGGCTAAATTCAGTAACCGCCGGGATTACCGTCCTAGTACAGAGGCAACCGACCGGCAGGACCGGACCGAACGTTCGGAACGGAAGGTATTGGTGAAACGTGATGCTCATACGGATAATCCACGCAGACCACGTATTTTCCGGCCAAGAGGTGAGGAGACCACCGGAAACAATCATTCGAATTATAATCGTCCTTTTGACCGCGATCGGAAAAAGATTTCCAGAAGAGAGAAAGAAGAACTGAGACAAAAACACTATAGTAAAAAGAAATTGTTGGCTCATCGGCTGAAAAATGAAGATGAAAATGCCGAATTGCGGCTGAATCGCTACATTTCAATGGGAGGCGTATGTTCTCGTAGGGATGCGGATGAATTGATCGTAGCCGGACGGGTGAAGGTAAACGGAGAAGTAGTTCAGACCGTCGGTTTGAAAGTACGGAAGAAAGACAAGGTGGAGGTGGACGACGTTCAGATTTTCCCCGAAAAGAAAGTATATCTCGTTTTAAATAAACCGAAAGATTATGTGACAACCGTCGAGGATCCGTTGGAGCGTAAGACGGTCATGGCCTTGGTCGAAGGTGCTTGTAAAGAAAGAATCTATCCGGTAGGGCGTCTGGACCGGCAGACGACAGGAGTGTTGTTGTTTACGAATGACGGCGATCTGGCTAAGAAATTAACCCATCCGAAATACGATCACAAAAAGATATATCATGTTTTTCTGGATCGTGTATTGACTGAAGAAGATTTTCAGGCTATAGCGAATGGAGTCCAGCTGGAAGACGGATTTATCAAAGCGGACGAGATCAGTTATACCTCTCCGGATTGTACTGAAGTGGGGATAGAGATTCATTCCGGAAAAAATCGTATCGTCAGACGTATATTTGAACATTTCGGTTACCAGATCATAAAGCTCGACCGGGTATATTTTGCCGGTATTACGAAAAAAAATCTGCCGCGGGGAACATGGCGTTTCCTTACTCCGAAGGAAGTGACTATGTTGAAAGTTTATTAAGTGCTAAGCTATTGTTTATGGAGAGTGTTTTTTCCTGGTATGCTGTGTATACAGCAGCCAGGGCTGAAAAAAAAGTAAAAGAACGACTCGATCAGATTGGTATTGAAAATTATCTTCCGTTAAGGACTGAATACAGGGTGTGGAGTGACCGGAAAAAAAAAGTGTCGGTGCCTTTGATTTCCGGATATATTTTTGTACATATAAAAGAAGAAACCTTTGTTCCTGTGCTGACAACTCCGGGGGTGGTTACTTTCCTGAAAGAAAAGGGAAAAGCGGTAGCTATTCCGGCTGAACAGATCGAACGTTTACGTTTTGTCGAAAACCAGACCGACGAACCGTTGGAAATTTCTTACGAGGATATTCCTGCAGGTACTTTAGTAGAAGTTGTTCGGGGTAAATTAGCTGGATTTCAAGGAGAGATGGTGCAGATCCGGGATAAATACCGGATTGTTTTACGTTTGGAAAAATTAGGGTGTGCTTTGATTACGGTAGCAGCCAGTTGTGTTGAAAAAGTGAAAAATTATTCTAAGAAGGGGTATGTTTTGGGCTTTTTGTTTATTTTTGTGACTCATTGAAATAACATAGAATAAAAATGAATAATAAAATAAAGGTGAAGAAGTTATTCTTACTCATATTGTTCGTGCAATTTATATCTGTTGCATTTGCTCAGATGTCGGACGATCAGGTTGTAGCCATGGTTAAAGAGGCTCAGAATCAGGGAAAAACTCAACAACAAATCATTATGATGCTGGGACAAAAAGGAGTTACCCAGGAACAATTGATTCGTATAAAAAATAACTATACCGGTAAAAAAAGTACGGCCGGAGAACAAACGGGGAACGGAATGAGCCGGTTGAGGCAAGAAAATCCTCCTGCAGTCAATATATTGGATTCTTTGAATCTGGAGGAAGATAAAGAGCTTCTTTTCTCAAAAGATTCAGTGCCTGAAATAAGGATTTTCGGACGGGATATTTTTAATAACAAACAATTGACTTTCGAACCTAACCTCAATATAGCTACGCCGGAAAATTATGTGCTTGGTCCCGGAGATGAGATTATTGTGGATATTTGGGGGGGGTCGGTAAAGACTATTCGGCAATATATTGCACCGGATGGAAATATCACGATCGAAGAGATCGGACCGATTTATCTGAATGGCTTGAAAATAGAAGAAGCTTATCAACGGGTAAAGAATGCATTGTCCCAGGTATATGCTTCATTAAATAGTGATCAGCCGGATACTTTTATAAAAGTGTCCTTAGGAAACGTGCGGAGTATCCGGGTGAATGTGATGGGGGAAGTGGCGATGCCGGGTACCTATACCTTACCCTCTTTGGCTACTTTGTTTCATGCTTTATATAATGCCGGAGGAGTCGGTGAAATCGGTTCCATGCGGAATATTACGGTAAATCGCAAAGGAAAAGTTGTCGCCGATGTAGATGTATACGATTATCTTTTAAAAGGGAGAAGCGATCTGGACATCAGCCTGAATGACGGGGATGTGGTGCTCGTTGCACCTTATGCCAATTTGGTTTCCCTGACAGGAAAGGTAAAGCGTCCGATGATCTATGAGATGAAAGATACGGAGACAGTCGGCGATTTGTTGGAGTATGCCGGAGGTTTTAAGGGAGATGCTTATAAAAATGCTGTTCGGGTAATTCGAAAAAGTGGACGGGAATATCAGGTATATAATGTCGAAGAAGGAGAGTTTAAAAATTTTCCTTTGGTAGATGGGGATTCTATTTCTGTAGATCCGATGTTGAATCGTTTTGAAAATCGGGTTCAGATTCGGGGAGCTGTGTACCGGCCCGGATTATACGATTTAGGAAAAGTAACTACAGTGAAGGAATTGATTGAAAAAGCAGAGGGAATTACTGAAGACGCCTTTGTTAACCGGGCTGTATTATTCCGCCAGAAACCCGATTTAACTCAGGAAGTGGTCGCTCTCAATGTAACCGGGATATTGAGTGGTTCGGCTGCCAATCTGCCTTTGCAAAAAAACGATGAATTGTATATTCCTTCGATATTCGATTTGCAGGAAGAATATACATTGTCCGTAAAAGGGGCTGTAAGGGTACCGGGCATATACAAATATGCCGATAATGCCACAATTGAAGACCTGATCATTCAGGCCGGCGGTTTATTGGAGTCCGCTTCGACAGTGAAAGTCGATGTGGCTCGCCGGATTAAAAATCCGAAGAGCTTGACCGGAGCGACTAAATTGGCTGAAAACTTTACTTTCACTTTAAAGGATGGATTGATTGTGGATGGTAAACCGGACTTTACTTTGGAACCCTATGATGAAGTATTTGTCCGTAACTCTCCGGGATATCAGGTACAGCAAAATGTAACAGTTACCGGCGAGGTATTGTTTGAAGGAAATTATGTCTTATCCCAGAAAGGGGAACGGCTTTCGGATTTAGTGAAAAGAGCAGGTGGACTGATGCCGGAGGCATATGCAAAAGGGGCCCGTTTGCTCAGACAGATGACACCGGATGAAAAGGCTCGGGTGGAATCTGTATTGAAACTTTCCAAACAAACGGATAAAGATTCGATCGACATTAACCGTCTGGATATCGGTAATACCTATTATGTCGGTATCGAGCTGAAGAAAGCGATCGAAAATCCCGGGTCGGATTATGATGTCGTATTACGGGAAGGGGACCAGCTCGTTGTCCCTCAGTATACAGGAACGGTGAAGATCAGTGGGGCGGTGATGTATCCGAATACTGTCGTATACAAAAAGAATGCGAAGTTGAATTATTATATAGAACAGGGCGGAGGATTCGCTTCACGGGCGAAGAAACGCAGGGTGTTTATCGTGTATATGAACGGTACGGTACAGAAATCCAAGACTTTCTCTAAGGCCAAGGCTGCTCCCGGTTGTGAAATCATTGTACCGGTAAAACCGCCTAGAAAAGGTGTCGGTTTGGCCGAAATCATGAGTATCGCTTCCTCTACCACGTCTATGGCTGCATTAGTTACATCAATTATTAATAGCACGAAGTAATGGCTACAGATTCGACGAGTAATCAACCGGTTCAACCGGAAAATGAAATAGACCTGATCGAGGTTGTAAAGAAATTATGGGCAAAGCGGAAATTTATCCTCAAGGTGACTGTCGTTTGTGCATGTCTCGGAATATTGGTCGCTTTGTTCAGTGCTAAAGTTTTTACCGCTTCCTGTACGATTGTTCCCCAGACAGGTGAAAAAACGACTGGAGGAAGTTTGAGTGGCTTAGCTGCTATAGCGGGTATAAACATCGGATCTTTAGGTTCCGGAGATGTGTTGTCGCCGAAGATTTATCCTAAAATATTGGCTAGTGTACCTTTCCAAAAGGAAATTATGCAGACAGCGATCAAATTTGAGGAATACGATCAGCCGGTGAAATTGCTGGATTACTATACTGCCGATGAATATGCCCAATTTTCTTTAGGGGGAACAATACTGAAATATACGATCGGTTTGCCCGGAGTGATTATCGGGGCTATTCGTGGGGAAGAACCGGAACCTCAATATGGAGAAGGGGCTGTTGCTACTTTGGAATCCCTGTCTAAAGACGAGGCAGAATGTATCAAGACCTTGAAAGATAAGATCAATATGAACCTCAACGATAAAGACGGGTATATTACTTTGTCTGTCGATATGCCTGAACCTTTGGCTGCAGCTCAATTGGCTGCCAAAGTACAGGAATTATTGCAGCGTTATGTAACCGACTTTAAAATTCAGAAGGTGAAGGCGAATCTGGAGTTTGTGGAAGGTCGCTATGAAGAGGCTAAAAAAGAATATGAAAAGAAACAGGAAGAGCTGGCTATTTTTAACGATGCCAATCGTAATCTGGTTTCCAATGTAGCTAAAACTACCCAGGAGCGTTTGAATAACGAATATACACTACTATTCGGCGTATACAGTGAACTGGCCAAACAACGCGAGCAAGCCAATATTCAGGTAAAAGAAACGACTCCGGTATTTACCGTTGTAGAACCGGTAACTATACCGACCGAACGTTCAAAACCCAAAAGAGGACTGATTTGTATCGCCTTTACTTTTTTAGGTGGTTTTATCGGTATCGGTTTGGTATTGACTTTACCTTTCCTGGCTCAGGTTTCCGGTTGTAAGCGTTTAAAAGGATGGTTGCCTGAAGAAAAAGAATAATTTTCCATAAGACTTTATAAAAAAAGCTATCGAATAATAAATTTCGATAGCTTTTTTCTTTATTGTGCGGGAGGTCCGAATATTTTTATACTTTTGTGGTATCCTTTAAAGCGGGAAAACTTAAAGGATTGAACGACTAAGTAAATATAACGATGGAAAATGAAGAAATCGATTTAATCGAAGTCATGGCGAAGCTGTGGCATCGCAAAAGGACAATAATGTATATTGCCTTGTTTTTTCTGGTGGGTGGTTTGGTTTTAGCTTTCTTTTTACCAAGGAAATATACCGCTCAATGTACCCTGGGTTTGGAAATGGAAGACCGGACAACGCGGATCAGTGTCGAAGGAATGTCGCCTTTTCAGAGTATGCCGATGGGAGATATGCGGAATACGCGTATTGTTTCGCCGGCTATGTATCCGGATATTTTTTTCAGCGTGCCTTTTCAGAAAGAGTTGATCTATTCTCCTTTATACATCGATGAGAGAGGAGATACGGTTACTTTCTATAACTATCTGGTGCCCGGTCCGGAACGTTTGGCTTTGGTAGCCGATCCTTCACAGGTGGAACAGCTGACAGAAGAAGAAAGTAAATGTCTGGCTTATTTAAAAGATGCTTTTTCTGTAAAAGTAAATAACAAAGACGGTAATCTGAAAATTACTCTGGATCTGCCCGATCCGAAACTTTCGGCTTATCTGACGAATCGGGCACAGGCTATGCTGCAGACATACATTGCGCGGTTTCGTATCGCCAAAGCTCAGGCTGCTCTCGATTTTGTAGAGGAACGTTATACGGAGGTGAAAAACGAACTGGAGAAAAAGCAACAGGCTTTAGTACAATTCCGCGAAAAACATCCGGACCGGACATCCGTGCAATTAGAAACGGAAGAGAAAATACTGACCAACGATTACGAGTTGTTTTTCGGACTTTATTCCGATATTGTAAAGCAACGGGAGAAGGCAAAAATCCAGGTGAAAGAAGATATGCCGGTACTGACGGTAATCGAACCTGTCGTAGAACCGACCGTTCCTTCTAAACCACAGCGTGCAGTGATTGTGTTGGCTTCTTTATTACTGGGATTATTCGTCGGTTGTGGTTTTGTGCTGATTCAACCTATCTTTTCTCAGATCGTATCTTCAAAAAAGCAGGCGCATACCATCCCGATTAAACGAATGAAAAAAATCTCCTGAACTGTAGGTTTAGTTTTTTTCTTTCTGTTTCGGTTTTTATACCGTCAGCACTACGGGCCAAAGGAAGGGGAAGAAAAATACTGATTTCTAAATTGATTCCTAAGGTAAGGAATCAGAAGACCTCTGTTTTATGGTGTTCCTGTTTTCCAGATCGAGGTTAGTTTGCCATGCAGTGATAACGGGAATCGAAGGTGATCGTGTTCGGGGACCATAGGAGCTCTGTCGAGTGTTGTCTTGCTTTTTCTGAATGCCCGACCGGTGGTGTCTGACGGAAACGTAACGTAAAGTTTTTTGTGCAGTGAGGAGTTCCGCCGGTCAGTGAAAGAAAAAGCTAGATGACCGACAGAAGCGACCGGGGCACCGGACACGACCAACTACCGGAATAAGTCTACCATAAATTCCAATCCATCCACATATCCTTGTCATATCTCCAGCTGTCATGTACCGCATCCGACAGTATTTTATCCGAATACACGAGCAGTATCGAATCCGGTTCGTTAGCTTTGATTCCGTTGGCATAACCTTCCGGAATCAGTAATATCTTACTTTCTGCTGCCGTTAATTGAAAAATTTCCGGTTCCAGCTTGGGGGACGGATTTTCCCAGTTGTCGATTTTTACAAAAGCAGTAGTAAACGATCCCCTGACAGTATAAAACCATTTCTTTTCGTGCTGATGGGCATGCCAGGCCCGGATGATAGAGGTATCCTTTTGATGAATAATATAAAAACGCTTGATTTCTTGCATGTCGAGGTTATTCACATGAGAAATCTGCCCCCGGTAATCGGTAAAAATACCTCCTTCGATGAATTTAATGTCGGACATAGATGAATGTTTTAATCGTTAAGTAATTTCCAGGTTTCTCTAAACAATTATGGAGTAATTCCCATCAAAAAATATTACATCTTCTGATCCAGGTTTTTCCCTTTTTCCATATGTTCAAAATTGGGGATAAATGCTTTCATCGTTCCGACAATATCTTCTTTTTCTGTTTTCTGGTCGTTCAATACCGCCTGCAATCTTTCCAGAAAAGTATCCAGTTCTTCCATCCGTCGGGCCTTCAGGTCTTCAATCACTCCCAACGATCCGAAGCGTTCCGGATTAATTTTTTCCCCCTTCACGTAAAATTCCTCAAACCCTTTTTCTCCTGTCGTATCCGAGGTGAAATAATACACCGGATATACTTTACTATCCACCGGCATCTCCGCGGCAAACCGCCGGGCTTCCTCCTCCGAGGCACACTGCTTCACCTCATATCCCAGACTATGCAGGAACCGGTCGGCGATAGAGGAGAAGGTCATCATCTGCTCTGCTCCCAGTTTCGGGAAAAAGATCTCCCGGTTTTGCCCCAGAATGCAGGCCAGCATACAGATCTGTCCACTCTCGTCAGGAGAAACGAAATAGCGTTTCACATCGTTCGGCGAACTCAGCGGCTGACGCTTCATCAGCCGGCCGATAAATCCGGCCAGCAGACTTCCGTTCGAAAAAGCCACATTGGCAAAACGGGCCGTCGATATTTTGAACCGCGAAGAATAGGCCATGATCATTTCCTCCATGATCTTCTTGCTGGCTCCCATGATATTTACAGGATTGGCCGCCTTATCCGTCGACACACAGAAGAAATGACGCGGCGGAAATTCAGATAACAAATCCAACAATTTCCGTGCTTTCAGCACATTATTCTCCAGCAACGCCTGAACGGAATATTTATCCTTCTCGGTCCGCACATGCTTGTGGGCTGAAAAATTGGCCACAATATCGAATCCCTGCTCTGCCCGGAAAATCTTTTCAAAGACCGGATCGGCAAAACTGAGCGGATAAGTCCGGTATTCTTCCGGCACATACATCCCGTACGTCGAGCGCAGATCCCTCGTCAGTTCCGCCAGCCCGTTCTCACTGATGTCCACAACCACCAGCTTTGAAGGACGGAAAGGCAGCACCGCCCGGATATACGACGAACCGATCGTCCCGGCACCGCCGATCACCAAAACACGTTTACCTTCTATTTCCGCGCGAAGCTTATCCCGGTTCGCCTCAATGTCCGCTGCGAACATGCTCTTTTGCCGGCCCGTTATGTGGTCGGCTATAAATTGACTGACATTCAACATCTGCTTAATTTTAATTTGATTTCAAATTCAGGTAAGAAATTATTTCAAATACTCCGGCCGCTCCGGCAGTCCTTTCAGCCAACGGAAAGGCAGCTCACTTTCCGGCTTCACGATCACCCAGGCCGTCAGGAAGATCAGTTTAATATCCAGCCATAACGAAGCATGTTGTTGGTACCAGATTTCCAGTTCACCTTTGTACGGAGCGATTTTCTCCGTATAAAACACGACAGGATCGATCCCCGGTTGCGACAACAACCGCTCCTCATCCCGGAAAACAATCGAGCCGAGCCCCGTGATTCCCGGCCGCACATTATAAATCACCCGTTGTACATGTTCCGGAAAACGTTCGAAATCCACCTTCATCTGCGGACGCGGCCCTACGATACTCATCGTTCCACTGAGTACATTCAATATCTGCGGCAATTCATTGATCTTCGTCTTCCGCAAAAAACGGCCGAAAGGCAATACACGCGGATCATTCCGGGTGGTCAGGCTGCCTGTCCCCATATTGGGGGAGTTCTTCAGCATGGTGGCGAACTTAAAAATAGAAAACATCCGGTTCCTGTACCCAACCCTTTTTTGCAGATACCATACCTTATGTTCTCCCGTACACCACAAAATCAGCATACAGGGCAATAACAGCCACGACACGCACACCAAGGCAATAAGTGCCAGCAGTACGTCAAAGACAACCTTCAAAAATTTGTACATAAATTCGGATTATAAAAAGAAGGAAAGAAATGTTATTTTACAGCTTCATAGGCTTCGGCAACGGTATCTACGATGATACGCAGCTGTTCCCGGGTTAAATGATTATAAACCGGAAGACTGATTTCATTGGCATACAACCGGTATGTATTCGGATAATCTTCCATTTTATATCCCCGGTTCTTGAACAAAGTCAGCATAGCCATCGGTATGTAATGTACATTCACCCCGACACCCTTTTCACTGATATATTGAATCATGGCATCCCGTTTCGCCTCATCGAAATCCTTGATCCGGAGCAGAAACAGATGATAAGAACTCTCCGTATCCCGGTGATGATAGGGGGGAATAACAGCCCAATCCCGTTTTGAAAACTCCCGGACATAAAATTCAAAAATGGCTTTCCTTTCGGGCAGAAACGTGGATTTATACCGGCGCATCTGGGCCAACCCGACAGTAGCGCACAAATCCGGCATATTCACTTTCAGGCCCTGATCGATGATATCATACCGCCACGCACCCACCTGATTTTTTTCGAAAGCACTCTTGTTTTGTCCGTTCAATGCCAAAGCCCTCAGGTAAGTCAGTTCGTTCTGATTGCCGAAAGGCTGCGGTAAATTCAATACAATTGTACCGCCTTCCCCTGTCGTTATATTTTTTACGGAATGCAGGGAGAAAACGGTAACATCGGCCACGGTTCCGGAAGCTTTTCCTTTATAAAAAGCCCCTAAGGAATGGGCGGCATCGGCCAAAAGCATTATCCGGCCCAATTGCTTTTGCCTCCCGGAGGCAGGCCGGTACAATGCCTTCACTTCCGGGTCGTCCACTACTGCCCGGATGGCATCGTAATCACAGGGATACCCTCCGATATCGACAGGTAATATCACCTTGGTGTGTTCATTGATCGCAGCTTTTATCTTTTCCGGATCGATGGTAAAATCATCTTTTACGTCTACCATCACCACCTTTGCCCCCATATTCATGGCACACAAAGCCGTTGCACTGTAAGTGTAAGCGGGGATAATCACTTCATCACCAGGACCTACTCCCAGCCACCGTAGCATCAGCATCGCCCCGGAGGTCCACGAATTTACACACAAAACAGCTTCACCTCCTGTGAACTGACGGATTTCATCTTCCAAAGCACGGGCTTTGGGGCCTGTCGTCAACCAGCCCGTATGAGTCAGGGTATCATGCATTTCTGCTATTACCTCATCATCGATGACAGGTAAGGAAAAAGGGATTTTCATTGAAATAGATTATTTAATATGAAACACTTTCAGAAAGCACCAGTATCCAACATGAAATACAG
>NZ_LARE01000175.1:0-861 GCF_000980245.1 Odoribacter sp. N15.MGS-14 | reverse complement strand
AAGGGCGCATGGCGGATGCCTTGGCTCTCGGAGGCGATGAAGGACGTGATAAGCTGCGATAAGCTCCGGGGAGGGGCAAATAACCTTTGATCCGGGGATTTCCGAATGGGACAACCCGGCGTGTTGAAGACACGCCACCTGATCATTTCAGGAGCTAACGCAGGGAACTGAAACATCTTAGTACCTGCAGGAAAAGAAAATAACAATGATTCCCCCAGTAGTGGCGAGCGAACGGGGAATAGCCCAAACCGTTCATGTTACGGCATGATCGGGGTTGTAGGACTACGTCGTTGCATGAAGACATCGGAGAAGAACTTTCTGGAAAGAAAGACCATAGAGCATGACAGTTGCGTATTCGTATGTTGTCGAAGCATAGTAGTATCCTGAGTAGCGCGGAGCACGAGGAATTCTGCGTGAATCTGCCGGGACCATCCGGTAAGGCTAAATACTCCCGAGAGACCGATAGCGAACCAGTACCGTGAGGGAAAGGTGAAAAGCACTTCGAACAGAAGAGTGAAATAGTTCCTGAAACCGTGCGCCTACAAGCGGTCGGAGCTGCTTAAAGCAGTGACGGCGTGCCTTTTGCATAATGAACCTACGAGTTGCCTTTGCCGGCAAGGTTAAGTGTGACGACACACGTATCCGAAGCGAAAGCGAGTCTGAATAGGGCGTATAGTCGGCAGTGGCAGACGCGAAACCAAGTGATCTACCCTTGGCCAGGTTGAAGGCTGGGTAACACCAGCTGGAGGACCGCACCAATAAGCGTTGAAAAGCTTCTGGATGAGCTGAGGGTAGGGGTGAAAGGCTAATCAAACTTGGAGATAGCTCGTACTCCCCGAAATGCATTTAGGTGCAGCCTTG
>NZ_LARE01000174.1:0-880 GCF_000980245.1 Odoribacter sp. N15.MGS-14 | reverse complement strand
CGTTTCACGTTTTTTCACGTTACATGATTGCCCGATAGCGGGTTAACCATAGTCTCTTAGCTCAGTTGGTTAGAGCGCTACACTGATAATGTAGAGGTCCGCGGTTCAACTCCGCGAGGGACTACAGCCGGGGGATTAGCTCAGTTGGCTAGAGCGCCTGATTTGCATTCAGGAGGTCAAGGGTTCGACTCCCTTATTCTCCACGGATAAAGTTCTTTGACATGCTGGAACGTTAATGGATCATTTGATCCACGAAGTAAGAATGTAGTAGAATAACACAGAGCCGTCCCCGTGGTGATACAGGGGACAAGGTAGATTATAAAAGTACACGACGCTAACGAACGTGAACGATTAAGGGCGCGCGGTGGATGCCTAGGCTCTCGGAGGCGAAGAAGGACGCGATAAGCCGCGATAGTCCACGGCGAGGTGCAAGTAACCCTTGACCCGTGGGTTTCCGAATGGGGCAACCCGGCCGTCTAGATGACGGTCATACCGTGAGGTAAGCGAACGCGGGGAACTGAAACATCTCATTACCCGCAGGAGAAGAAAACAAAAAGTGATTCCCCCAGTAGTGGCGAGCGAACGGGGAAGAGCCCAAACCGCTGCCGTTTCGGCGACAGCGGGGTCATGGGACCGCGAGATTCGACGGAAGACGAAGTGCAATTACCTGGAAAGGTAAGCCGTGGAGGGTGATAGCCCCGTGCACGACACCTCTTTCTTAGATAGCGGTATCCCGAGTAGGGCGGGACACGAGAAATCCTGCCTGAATTCGCCAGGACCTCCTGGCAAGGCTAAATACTCCCGAGAGACCGATAGTGAACCAGTACCGCGAGGGAAAGGTGAAAAGTACCCCGAACAGGGGGGTGAAATAGACCCTGAA
>NZ_LARE01000173.1:0-885 GCF_000980245.1 Odoribacter sp. N15.MGS-14 | reverse complement strand
GAGCTGGGTGTGGAGTGTTTTTTGCCGGTACAGACGGTGTTGAGGCAGTGGACGTACCGGAAGTCGCGGGTGGTGGTGCCGGTGATTGCGGGGTTGGTTTTTGTGCGGGTAGGCCGTCAGGAGCAGGTGAAGGTGCTACAGACGAAGGGGGTGGTGGCTTTTCTGAGGCTGAAGGGAGAGGCGGGGGCTGCTGTGATTCCGGATAAACAGATGGAGGACTTCCGTTTTTTGCTGGATTTCTCGGAAGAGGCAGTGGAAATGACCAATGAAAATATAAAGGCCGGTGATTTGGTCAGGGTGGTGAAAGGTTCGCTGAGGGGGATGGAAGGTGAACTGATCAGACACAAGGGAGTGACGAAGGTGTTGGTACGTATCGATATGCTGGGGTGTGCCATGGTTAATATTCCGGCGAGCTTTGTAGAAAAATTAAATAAGTAATGATCGGCGATGAAAGAGTTTTCTGTTTGTTATGATCGTTTTTGCCTGGGGAATTATACCCTGGTTTGTGATGTCTCGGATACCGTTCAGGCGACCGCGGATCTGGGGGCTTTCGAGATGTATGTCCTGGGTATGTGGAACGATGGGCTGGTGGTGACGATGAAGGCATACGATGAGGTTTGTGGTGAAAATCAGTTTGTCCTGCTTGTACCGGACGGCAGCGAGCAGTTGATGAGTTTCTCCCCGGGTAGAGGTTTTGTGGTCCGGCCATACCGGGCGGCACGTCAAGGCCGTTTTGCCTATTTGCTTGATTTCTTATGCGGCTTGAAATACAAAGGTTATCAGGGTTATGAGGAGTATGACGAGGAAGAAAAGATGATTTTCGGTATTGTGCGGGTCGGTGAAAAATCCCTGACCTATGGAGGAAAAAATTTGCAGGAAGTGAAA
>NZ_LARE01000024.1:0-42386 GCF_000980245.1 Odoribacter sp. N15.MGS-14 | reverse complement strand
CGAGTTTCCATTCTTTCAGGCTCCATTGCCAAAACAACATATCCGCACTGATCCGGCGGTACTGCTGCCGGTGTTCTTCCGATTCCGCCAGCCATGCTTCTACCCTTTGTAGCTCCAGGCCTTCCAGTTCTCCCCGGAAATAAGCGGTTAATAATTCTTCGGTTTGTTTATCCAATGGTCCTTTTTCCATGCTACAATCTTGTTTTCATGTATTAGTACCGGAAAAATGGAAAAAGGTCTAATGGAAAATCAAAAAAAATTAAAAGATCTGACAAAAAGATTTTTTCTTGCAAAAAAAGAATAAAAAACCGGCAAATTTTTCTTTGTCCAATCGTTCCCGCAATTTCCGGACAGCATTTCCCAATAAGGTTTTTACGGTTGAAATGGAAACATTGTATTTTTCCGCCACCTCCCGATATTTCATATTGTGAATAAATACCTCTTCCATAATAACCCGGCTACGAGGCGGCAGGTTTTCCATTTCCTGCAAAACCTGAGTCAGAATCCGGTCATGTTTTTCATTATATTCTTCAAATGCCAGGTGTACCTCCTGCAAATCGGTAGTATTATGAAAAATATCCTGTTTTTCAAGTTTATTTAAGCAACGATTTCTTACAGATACATATAGAAAAGAAGTCAAAAAGGGGGCTGTCAGTTCTTTCTGTTTCCTTTTTTCCCAAAGGGCGATAAAAAATTCCTGAACAACACCCTCAGCCAATTGTATGTCTTTCAAAAAAGTATCTGCCCACACAACCAACCGGCTATAATAGGTATTGAACAACAAATCCATTCCTTTGGGATCTCCTGTAGACAATAACCGGCATATCTCATCGTCTCTTTTTGAATATTCCATAAAAAAACACTACGTTTTCTCACAATGTTCAAGCAAATTTCGTTCAAAGTTATAAATTGAATTGTTACCTCAAACAGAAAACCGGATATTTTAATACCTTCTCCTGTACTTCTTCTCCAACCATATTAGCTTTTCCGATACGATTTTAGCATACCCATCATCGATGCGAACCACAGAGAAGGCAGTAACCTGGGATTTATTCATTTTTACTCACCTGTGGATTATCTGAAAAATTTCATGTACATTTGTATTCAAATATCAGGAGAATGATCTATGGGAAAAATCAATTTTTTAATTCTATTGTTTGCCGCAGTACTTTGTTGCAATTCTTGTAAGCTTTATAAAGTAAGTTATTCCACGACAGGAGCTTCCATCAGTCCTGACGTAAAGACCTTTTCCGTGGATTATTTCCCGAATAAGGCTCCTCTGGTAGTACCTTATCTAAGTTCGCTGTTTACCGAGAAACTGACAGATTACATGCGTTCCAAAACAGGCTTGAGTCAATTGACCGATAACAACGGAGATATTCGTTTCGAAGGCCAGATCACCGAGTACAGCCAACGGCCCATCGATATCCAAAAAGATGAAATCGCAGCCTCCAACCGGCTGACGATCGGAATCAAAGTAAAGTATACGAATACGAAAGACGATAAATACGATTTCTCTTCTACGTTTTCCAACTATGCCGATTACTCGACCGACGCTGATTTCAATTCCATAGAGGAGAGCTTGATTATAGAAATCCTGGATAAGATTATCGACGACATATATAATAAGGCACTCGTCAACTGGTAATCGATCGGCAGAAGAATGAAAAGTGAAAAAATCATAGAATTTATACGTCATCCTGAAAAAATCAACAATGACGATCTACGGGAATTACATACACTCGTAGAACGTTATCCTTATTTTCAGACGGCTCGTATTCTATATTTAAAAGCTTTATATCTTCTGGGAGGTGTCAGATTTCGCAGCGAACTAAAAGCTTCGACCGTCCATCTTACGGATCATAAGCAATTTTTCAGGTACCTGAACAATCAGATCGGTTTCGAACCCTTGGGTTCCGGTACGGCAATCCCTAAAAATTCGCTGAGTCATATTGTCGACGAACGTATCCGCGAAATCCATGGTCATACCGTCGTTCACAGCCAGGGTATTCCGGTCTGTCAGACTACCGAAGAGACAACTACCGGATGCGAAGAAGACATCATACAATTCAATCTCCGGCAAAAGGGAAGAAAACGGCCGGAAAACGATGAGAAAGAAATCATTTCCAACCCTATCCGACTGGACGATGTACCGGGAATAATCGACGATTATTCCAACTCTACCCAAGAGGATAGGTCCGAAGCGAACCATTCTGCCACCCCGTATGCCTCCCCCATCCAGCCCATCGATCTGAGCGGAATACAGGGCATCGTAGACGAAGCCCCCCGTCCTGAAAATAATTTCTCTATCGATGTCGATCTGGACGAAGAAATAGCGGATGCACAGGAAGAAAAACCATCGGTCTCTCTCGATACTCCCGAAATCATCAGTGGCGGATACCGGCTGACCGACCAGCCTCATACCGAAGAAACCGTCATAACAGAGAAAGAATCCCGGAAATCCCGAAAGAAAAAAGACGATCTCATCGAGCGTTTTATTCAGTCTGAACCCATCATGCCCAAAATAACTTCGGCCTCGACGGATAACAGGGATCTATCTAAAGAAAATCCTTATATCCAAGAGGAATTATTCAGCGAAACACTGGCAAAAATATATGTCAAACAACATCTGTACGAAAAAGCAATCTCAACTTATATAAAATTAAGTTTGAAATATCCGGAAAAAAGTGTTTACTTTGCAGACCGAATCGAAAAAATAAAAGAAAACATTAATAATAAAGAGTAATTATGTATACGGCAATTTCTGTTTTGATATTCATTATCTGCGTTTTATTGATATTGATTGTATTGGTACAAAACTCCAAAGGCGGAGGCTTGGCTTCTTCATTTGCTTCTTCTAACCAAATCATGGGAGTAAGAAAAACGACCGATTTTCTTGAAAAAGCAACCTGGACGTTAGCCGGAGGAATGATGATCCTGTGTGTATTGGCCACCTTTTTTATCCCCAGAGGAGAAAATGCAGTAAAATCTGCTATCCAGGAACAAATCGAAGCTCAGCCTGTTCAGCAACAAACCATCCCGACTTTCCCGACCAATCCGGGAGCCGGCGAAAATGCCCAGGAAACAGGAGCTGCAACACCCGGAGAATAATTCCATTAAAACTTAAAATAGAATGTCAGTATGTCAGTCATACTGACATTTTTTTTGCTTTTCTGCCAAACCCTTTTTTCCCCTATTTTTTATCTTTTATCATTTTTCCTCTATTTTTCAATGATTTACATTTTCTTTCCTCCTCTTCCTTTCTGTCGTATTTTTTTTGGCACAAAATATGATAAGAAGGAAATGTTGTAACATTCAACCTTACAACGACGTTGAAATATTGCGTATTAATTTGAAAATAAAATCATATTATAAACTTTTAAATTTTTAACATTATGACACTGAAGACCGTACTTAACAAGGTAATTGTTGAGCCTGTTGAAGCAGAAACTGTAACTAAAGGAGGGATCATCATCCCCGACACAGCACAAGAAAAACCCCAGAAAGGTACAGTTATCGCAACTGGTAAAGGTAAAGCAGACGAACCGATGGAAGTAAAAGCAGGCGATACTGTTTTATTCGGAAAATATTCCGGTACAGAAGTTCATATTGACGACAAGAAGTATCTGGTCATGAACCAAAGTGATATCCTTGCAATTCTTTAATTGTAAATTGTAAGTAATCCCAAAAATTAAAATCTAAAACTAATTTGTTATGGCAAAAGAAATAAAATTCAATATCGAAGCTCGTGACCTGATGAAAAAAGGGGTAGATGAGCTGGCAAATGCAGTAAAAGTAACTCTGGGACCGAAAGGCCGGAATGTAGTCATCGAAAAGAAATTCGGAGCTCCCCATATCACCAAAGACGGTGTCAGCGTAGCTAAGGAAATCGAACTAGCCGATCCGTATGCAAATATCGGAGCACAGATGGTAAAAGAAGTTGCTTCTAAAACCGGAGATGATGCCGGAGACGGTACGACTACCGCTACTATCCTGGCCCAAAGTATCATCAATGTAGGGTTGAAAAACGTTACTGCCGGAGCTAATCCGATGGAATTGAAAAGAGGTATTGAAAAGGCAGTTGCTGCTGTTGTAAAACATCTTGAAGGACAAAAAGAAGAAGTAGGTAACAACTTTGAAAAAATCCGTCAGGTAGGTCGTATCTCTGCCAATGGCGACGAAACGATCGGTAACCTGATCGCCGAAGCAATGGAAAAAGTCGGCATCGAAGGAGTAATTACCGTTGAAGAAGCCAAAGGAACCGAGACAGAGGTAAAAACGGTCGGTGGTATGCAATTCGACCGTGGATATATTTCTCCTTATTTCGTAACCGACAGTGAGAAGATGATCTGCGAATTCGAAAATCCTTATATCCTGCTTTATGACAAGAAGATTTCTTCTATGAAGGAATTACTTCCGGTTCTGGAACCGGTAGCACAATCAGGTCGTGCCTTGTTGATCATCGCCGAGGATGTCGAAAGCGAAGCATTGGCTACTTTGGTGGTCAACCGTTTGAGAGGTTCTTTGAAGATTGCAGCAGTAAAAGCTCCGGGATTCGGTGACCGCCGGAAAGAAATGCTGGAAGATATCGCTATCCTGACCGGAGGTGTTGTCGCTTCGGAAGACAAAGGAATGAAACTGGAAAACCTGACTATCGATATGTTGGGTCGTGCAGACAAAATAAGCATCGACAAAGAAAATACGACGATTGTCAAAGGGGCCGGTAAAAAAGAATTTATTCAGGAGAGAATCGAGCAGATCAAGAAATTGATTGAAAATTCGACTTCCGACTATGATAAAGAAAAACTGAAAGAACGTCTGGCAAAATTGTCAGGTGGTGTTGCCGTCCTGTATGTCGGAGCAGCTTCTGAAGTTGAAATGAAAGAAAAGAAAGACCGGATCGACGATGCCCTGCATGCCACCCGTGCAGCCAGCGAAGAAGGTATCGTACCGGGAGGTGGTGTCGCTTACATCCGCGCACAAGCAGCCCTGGAAGGTCTGAAAGGAGAAACCGAAGACGAAACTACCGGTATCGAAATCATCAAACGGGCTATCGAAGAACCGTTACGTCAGATTGCTTATAATGCCGGTGTCGAAGGAGCTGTCGTTGTCAACAAAGTACGTGAAGGCAAAGGCGATTTCGGATACAACGCCCGGAAAGATATCTATGAAGATTTGAAGAAAGCCGGTGTGATCGATCCGAAGAAAGTAACCCGGGTAGCCTTGGAAAATGCAGCTTCTATCGCCGGAATGTTCCTGACTACCGAATGTGTATTGGTGGAAGAGAAAAAAGATGAACCTGCCGCTCCTGCCATGGGTGGCGGAATGCCGGGAATGATGTAATAAAAAATGGTTCAATACAAGGAAGCTGTCTGCGTTTGCAGACAGCTTTTTTTGATTAATTACCCGTATATTTTTTGATTAGTATCATAATACCCACTACTACTCGTAGGTAATCTTTTCAATTCTACTCCTTGCCAGATAATTTTAAGAATAATTTCTCCATTAGCCGTAAAATTTATCTTATTCCCTGATTTATAAGCACTACCACTTAAATGATTATAACCAATAAAAGTATCCCAAAACCCCGTATTGTAAAAAGCACTATTAGTTACAGCAGGTACAGTGATATCCCAAAAAACATCTACCCGTCCATCAGAATTCAAACCAGAGATTTTAACAATCCTTTGCCCACCACTTTCATTAGTTGACTTTAAACGAGGTAACATGTCAAATTGTTCAGAAACTAGTGTTCTAATATTTTCAGATTGCATATTCTGAATATATTTCAACACTTTTTCTAGCTCTTCAAACGAAGTTATAGCTTTCAAATTTTTGACTACTGACTTGTCTTTCACATTTTTCCACATTCTCCCATCCATATTTGGAAAACAACTTATCGTACTCCATTATTTCTGAAGTGTCATCCGATATGTTTTTTGAACAAGAAATGGAAAATAGTGAGATCACCATTAATACTAAATACAATTTTTTCATCATTTTTAAATTAATACTTATCTATTTGACAATGATATGAAAACATTTTATTATACCCAATAGTGAATCCTCGGAAAATATTCGGAATATTTGTCCTCCCTTTTCGGGAAAAGTTTAGGGAACACACCGGCAAAAACGGTCTTATTCCTGCGTATTGTTTAATTCTTTCCTAAAAATCTTAAAAATATAAGTTCGTAATATTTTCGTAATCTGAATGAGTTTCCTATTTTTACAGTCGCAAAATTCGGAATCTTAAAAAATGCAAAAATGGATTATGGAATCTTTGATGTACTGAAGCTCATCGGATCGCTTGGTGTATTCCTTTATGGAATGAAACTAATGAGTGAATCTCTTCAGAAACTGGCTGGCAACAAAATGAGGCAGATATTGACAGCCATGACTTCCAATCGTGTTACGGGTGTACTTACCGGCTTATTTATTACAGCCCTGATACAAAGTTCTTCGGCAACGACAGTCATGGTCGTGAGTTTTGTCAACGCCGGATTGTTGGACCTGGTCGGCTCTATCGGTGTTATTTTGGGAGCCAATGTCGGCACAACCATCACCAGCTGGTTGGTTGCGGTGTTAGGACTGGGAAAATTCAGCATGAGCGATCTGGCTCTTCCGATTATCGGTTGTTCACTGCCCCTATTGTTTTCACAAAAACGTTCCCGCAAAACCTGGGGTGAAATGTTCGTCGGTTTCGGTTTGTTGTTTTTAGCCCTGCGTTTTCTGCAGGAATCGATGCCGACCGATTTGCACACTCTTCCCGGAGTAGGAGAATTCATACAAAAAATCAGCTTTCTGGGATTCCGTTCCTGGATGATCTTCCTGCTTATCGGTGCCGGTTTGACTACGATATTTCAATCCTCCTCGGCTACAGTTGCTTTAACTTTGGTGATGTGTTCGAAAGGCTGGATCGGTTATGAAGATGCGGCTGCGATGATTATGGGTGAAAATATCGGAACGACTATTACCGCCAATCTGGCAGCAGCAGTCGCCAACGTACAAGCCAAACGGGCAGCCCTAGCCCATTTTATCATCAATGTATTCGGAGTGATCTGGTTATTCCTGATATTTACCCCTTTTTTGAACTTCATCGGAGACTTGTGTGTCACCCTGCATCTCTCGACTTATAATCCCAAATTTTCGGACCCGAAACTGTTGAACGAAGCTTTCTCACCGGAAGCCCGGGCCGGAGTGACCGCTTCTATAAATGCCGCCATGCCGCTTGTATTATCCCTTTTCAACACCTTGGCAAAGGGGATCAACGTGGCTATTCTGATTTGGTTCACCGAATATCTGGCCCGGATTGTCAGCCGGATTATTCCTCCCAAGAAAGGGGAAGAAACTTTTACCTTGAAACATATCAAAATCGGTTTGTTATCTACGCCGGACGCCTCGCTTTTCCAAGCCAAACAAGAGATCTCCCTCTACGGGCAAAGTACGCTGGAAATGTTTCACAAAACAATCCAGGCTTTCGATATGCCCTCCGGAGAATATGAAAAAGAATTCGATTATCTCCAGAAAATGGAAGACGAAAGTGACCAGGTGGAAGTTGAAATTGCCGATTACCTGACCAAAGTTTCCGAATCCAGACTAACCTCCGAAAACTCCCAGCGGGTACGTGCGATGTTTAAAATCGTATCGGAAGTGGAAAGTGTAGCCGATTCTATTTTAAATGTCGCCAAAGCGATTTATCGTCGTAACGAACAGAAAATCACCTTCCCGGAAGAATTGTCCAATAAACTCAAACATATGTTTGCCTTAGTGGATGAATCTATCGTCGTTATGTGTGCCAATCTGGCTACCGAATATACCCAGGTAAACGCCAAGAAAGCCTATGAACTCGAACAAGCCATCAACGATTACCGGACCATTTTGAAACAGGAACACCTGATGGCGATCGAAGAAAAACGATACGAATATTCTATGGGTATTCTGTATAACGACCTTTTCTCCGAATGTGAGAAAATCGGAGACTATACGATAAATGTCACACAGGCAATGAAAGAAATCGGACACGAAGAATAAAATTTCATTACCTTTGTCACTCAAACAACATTTTATAAGATTATGGCACAGGAAGATGTATTCAAAAAATTAGTAGCTCATTGTAAGGAATATGGGTTTGTGTTTCCGTCTTCAGATATTTACGACGGACTGGGAGCTGTATATGATTACGGACAGAACGGCGTGGAACTGAAAAACAATATCAAACGGTATTGGTGGGAATCGATGGTCCGGTTACACGAAAATATCGTAGGAATCGACTCTGCCATTTTCATGCATCCGACCATCTGGAAAGCTTCCGGCCACGTAGATGCATTCAACGATCCCTTGATCGATAACAAAGATTCTAAGAAAAGATACCGGGCAGACGTTCTGATCGAAGATCAGATTGCTAAATACGACGAAAAAATCGAGAAAGACGTTGAAAAAGCCCGGAAAAGGTTCGGGGAAAAGTTCGACGAAGCCTTATTCCGGGAGACCAATCCTCAGATTCAGGAACACATCCGCAAAAGAGAAGCTCTCCACGAGCGGATGTCCAATGCCTTAAATGCCAATGACCTGAATGAAGTACGTCAGATTATTCTCGACGAGAAAATCGTCTGTCCGATCTCCGGCACCTGCAACTGGACCGAAGTACGCCAGTTCAACCTGATGTTCGCAACTGAAATGGGGTCTACCGCAGAAGGAGCCAGCAAAATTTACCTGCGTCCCGAAACAGCTCAGGGAATCTTCGTCAATTTTCTGAATGTACAGAAAACCGGACGCATGAAAGTGCCTTTTGGTATCGCTCAGATCGGTAAAGCTTTCCGTAATGAAATCGTCGCCCGCCAGTTTATTTTCCGGATGCGCGAATTCGAACAGATGGAAATGCAATTCTTTGTACGCCCCGGTTCGGAACTGGAATGGTTTAAAAAATGGAAAACGACCCGTATGCGTTGGCATCAGCTCCTGGGATTCGGGGAAGAAAACTATCGTTTTCATGATCACGAGAAGCTGGCCCATTATGCGAATGCCGCTACCGATATCGAATTCAAATTCCCCTTCGGTTTCAAAGAAGTGGAAGGAATTCATTCCCGTACGGATTTCGACTTATCACAACATCAACAATATTCCGGTAAAAAGATTCAATATTTCGATACCGAACTGAACGAATCTTATGTGCCTTATGTGATCGAAACCTCTATCGGTGTAGACCGGATGTTCCTGCAGATTATGTCGGCTGCTTATTGCGAAGAAGACCTGAGCAAAGACGGCAAACAGGATTCCCGTGTCGTACTGCGCCTGCCGGCAGCTCTGGCCCCGGTAAAGATGGCTATTATGCCACTGGTGAAAAAAGACGGGCTGCCTGAAAAAGCGCAGGAAATCATGAACCTGCTGAAATACGATTTCAACTGTCAATACGACGAGAAAGACTCTATCGGTAAACGCTACCGCCGTCAGGACGCTATCGGTACTCCTTTCTGTATCACTGTCGACCACCAAACTCTGGAAGACCATGCCGTCACTATCCGCGACCGCGACACCATGCAGCAGGAACGGGTAGCCATCGACCAACTCTTCGGTATACTCAAAGAAAAATGCGATATGCAAACTTTGCTGAGAAAAATGACCGAATAGTCAGCTCATCGAGGGATCGGTTTCTTTGGTTAATGATCAGAATCACCGTCCTCCGGGCATACTTCGCGTAAGTGCTGTGAATTCTAACGATCCGGAAGAAAACCCTGTCGGAATAATTACAATAACATAGAATAAACCCCGAAAGCCAGATAAAACTTTCGGGGCTTATTCTATAATAATATGAAAAAATTTTTGAAATCTACATCCTGTTCTTAAAATCAAGTAATATAAAAAATGAAGGACTTTCTCATCAGATTTTAGCCAAAAGGTTCATCCAGAAATTCATGACTATTCTTATATTAATAATCTAAGCTCAATCTAAAAGTCCCTCTTTTTTAAGAATCGACTCAATTTTACGAAATTGCTCCAATTTCCAATTCCACACCGAACCAGATTCTACCCTTACCTCATAATCGGAATCAATTATAGGAGGATTTATCGTTTCAGAAAGAAATTCGGAAGCTTCATCAAATTCTGAAACTTCTACTTCAAACTCTATCCCCTCTCTTAACACAAGATATATATTAACAAAAGGATGTGACATCCCACCGGCTTCAAGGGAAAAACTTCCTCGTACTATATTTGCAAGTAAGGAAACACCTTCATTTAGTTCGCCAATTTTATAAGTCTTATCCAAATATTTAACTATCAAGCCAATCATAATAAACCCTCTTCTTTAAGCTGTCTTTTCAACTCATTGTACTTTTGTTTCATTTTCTCTCTATCAGCAGGAAACCTTTCAACCCATAAAGAGGATTTATCATTTTCAACGACCCGAACTTTAATTTTATCGCCTAATTTTAACGTTCTATTCAACCATATTAAATGATCACCGTTAGAATCAATTCCTCCCACATATATTTTATCCTCCTGCTTTTTATAACCAAGACTCATAATGATAGACACCAGATTATCTGACACAGTTACAATTGGTTCGGAATCGTTTATACATATTTCAAATCCTTTCATAATAAATTTAGTGAAGATTTTCTTTTGAATTTAAACGTTCTACAGTATTAGTTGTTGTCGTTGTTGTATAGTCTAAAATATTTGAGCCGATAGGGTCATAAATAAATCCGCCATGTTCATTAGATACAATACATAATGATTTAAAGTGCTTATTTTTATAACTCCATTCTAATTCCAAATATTCATAATCCAAATGAATTAAATTATTAAGCTGTTGTCTTAGTGAGGTAAGCAGACTTTTTTCTCCTATAGACTCTGCAATTTCTAATCGCTTACGAATAGAAATGATTTCAAATTTAGGCAACATTCTTTCCCGAATGACACAGGAATCTCCCCTTGATACTGTATCTCTCATCACTATGGGAGGTAAATGCAAAATAGCAGGAGCATTGTAGGATAATAAGGAATCTATTATATCGGATTTAACAGTTTGAGATCCAATTATTCCTTTATAGGTATACCCTAATAGTTTCAAAAACGACACATCACCCCTATTTTCTTCATTGAAGCTATTTTTTAAAGCTTCGAGCCGGTCTTGCCAAGTTGTAGGTGTATTTTGTGAAAAACATACATTTGTATATAAAACACCTGATATCAAAATAACAAAATAGAATAAATTGAATGATTTTTTTCCATACTTTTCTAATAATTTTTATTAGTTCAAATATATAACAATCCCAAATCAAAAATAAACGACTAATTATCTTATTTTTCCGAACATTGAGCCCAATTTTCAGTAGCCTAACTATGGTGTAACTGAATATTTTTTATTATAGGAAATTTTTCAATAAATGAAATTACTGCTTATGAGAATTACCAGAAAATCTGTTTTCCGTCAGAATAGGTAAAAATGCGTTCTTCTCTTCCACGGCTTACATCCCTAAGCCAATAGAGCGCATTCGAAGGAGCCAGATACTCCAAAACAACATCCCTGGCTATTCGGGGTCCGCCAATCAGTTGCCATCCCTCCGGTCCCCACCAATACAACTCGTAAGTGTCGCCCAATTGGATCATATTTCCATCGGTACGGGGAATAAAAATCAGTTTACCGATGTTCACTTCCTTTCCGAAATCCATCCCCACCCAGGCACCACTTCCAGTCGGCGCATCGAAAAAAGTCAATGGGTCTCCGTCGAATACCTTTTCTTTCACATGGTTAGGATCATTAAAACAACTTCCTTCCGTCCCTATAATTTCACCCACAATAGGGCGCATAGAATCTCTCTGATAAAATACCAATTCGGCAATATTACAAAGTCCGTTTTCGGCAGACAAATACCTCCAATAGCGCCAGGCAGTATCGGTAGTAACCTTCAGGGAATAAGCACTTTTCCACTCAGGTACCCGATAGATAGTAACCGAATCGCTGAAGTCCGCCCGATTGGCAGCCTGAATTTTTCCTCCTACAATCCGTCTTCCCATAGCATAAGCATTGTCAGAAGGAGGATATTTCCGGTAGAGTTTCAACTGTTGCCGATTCAACGTATCCCCTTTCAGGACAATTACCTTCCCGTCCGTATCCAATAAAAAAGGACTGGCCAAGGGTTTCAGCCCATCGGAAGTATAGTAAACAGGCAGATAAACAATATCACGGGCTACATTTTTAAAGAGGGCTTTTCCCCGGTGTATTCCGGCCCAATCGACCGGTACCCAATCTTCATTATCGAAAATAGTCAGATAAGCATAGTTTTCAGAGCATTTCACCGAAGAGGGAACTTCGATTTCCACATCGGAAGTGCGCATATATTCGGCTGTCACATCTTTCATAAAACAATTCTGGAAAAAATCGGGCACATCGCCACACTCCCGGTTCAATCTTTCCAGGTCACGGTTGATTGCATAAGTCTGCCTGTAAACTTTCCCTAACTTTTCTTCCACTTTATGAGGCATCCCCGGATCACTCTCCGTAGCCAGAAAAACTACATTTTTTCCCCTGTTATCCAACATCACATTCCAATAATGCCTACCGGACCTGACAGGCCATTGAGGGATAAAATCCATCATGACAGGAATCCCTTTCGAACGCATAATACTCAATCCCATCAAAGCATACTCCCGGCAAGACCCTCCCCTGGATTTCGGCAATAAGGAAGGAAACAACAGAGGAATTTTAGAAAAAGGTTCGAGGGTCTGAAAACGAATCTGAGTCCCGATCTCCCGGTTTACCCAAGTTGCAGCCCAAAATGCAGAGTGACTGAGCCGGGGATGCCGGAGGTCTATCTGTTCTTCATAACCGGTAGCAAATTTTTTCCGCCAATCTTCCAAAGGTTGGTATTGTCCGACCGTATAAGGTAATATGTATTCACAGAAATCATCAAAACCGACATGTGAAGCCCAGGGTTTTTCCCTCCAGACCCGAAAAGCACTATCAATATTGGCAATCAGAAAACCGGACTTTATCACCTTTATATCTTCCTGTACACGTAATCCGGATTTATAATACTCATGGATCTTATCGAGACTATCCTGCCAATTTCTCAAAGTATCGTTACTGAACACCGCATTCAAAGCCGCATAATAAGGCCCGATCGAATCGCCACCGATAGATAAATGCCCGGGCATATTTTCGATCAAAAAGCGGGCAGCCTCCCACTTCAGGCTATCTTTGTCCTCTTCGGAATAATGACGCAATACCCGTTCCAATTCTATCCGATTTTCCCCGGCCCTTTCAAGAGCCGATTCCAAAACCGAAGGCCGGCAAGCCGAACACCCGACAATAATAAAAAAAGAAAAGATTCTAAATAGCATTTTACATCCGAAATCAAAATTTATCGATATACCCCTCTCAGCGACAGCCCATATTTGAATTACAAATATAATATTAAATTATTCTTCCAGAATTCCGATCATAATTTAACTAAAAAGGATGTCTGGAAATATTAATCTTTTCAACCTTCACTACTACCCCGGTATAGATTACAATCAAAGAGAGATTGAACAATATATTTCCTGTCCAGGATATATCCTTTTGCCAGGTTCCCAAAAAATAGAATAATATACCGCCTGAAAGATAAAATAGGATACGTTTGACCGGATAAGGAACCGGATAATATATTCTGCTCAAAATATAACTGACGATCACCATAATCCATTCGCTTCCCAGATGTGCCCAGGCCGCTCCGGCATATCCCAGACGTGGAAGTAATAATAAATTAAAAACAATCGTGCAAATCAATCCACTGCCGGTGACCAAAATGGCCAGACGGGTTTTACCGGTCCGCTTATACCAGAATGAAAGATTAAAGACTATACCATTTCCGATATTAGCAAACAAAACAACAGGGATAATAAATAATCCATCCCGAAAATCCGAACCGAGGATCAAACCAAAGAAATCGGAGAAAAGGGAAATCATTAAAAACAACAACATAGAAACGATCAAAAAATATTTTAACGTCTCCGCATTTGCTTTCAAGAAATCTTCCTTTTTAAAATCAGCCAGAAAAAACGGTTCTGCAGCCAAACGGAACATTTGCACAAACAACAACAAAATGCCTCCGAGTTTAAGGGCAGCTCCATAAATACCTAAAGTACTCATTGCCGACTCTTGCGGCAGCAAATATTTAATAAATTGGCGGTCGATAAATTCATTGGCGGTACCCGTAACCCCGCTGATCAGCAAAGGCAACGAATAGATAAATAAAGGCTGAAGCAATTTCCGTTTTATCCGAGGCCGGATTCCCCGGACGGCAGGAATCAGCATAAAAGCCGCTGTCATGCTAGCGATTAAATTCGATATCAAATAATATCCGGCACCATATTCTGCCGGGAAGATATTTTGCAGGTCTCTAATCCCAGGTATCACAGAATAAAAAACGATACAAAAAAACAGATTGACCAGTATCGTAACGACCCGGATTTTCACATAGGCCGATGCTTTATTTTCCTCTCTTAACTTAGCGAATGGTAAGGCCGTCACAGCATCGACGGTTATAATACTTCCCATCAATAATAGATACGACGGAGTTCCGGCATAATCCATCACCACCGACAAAGGATGCAAGAACAATAAGGTGAAACCGAAAAATAGAAGGCTCACTAATATAACGATACCCCAGGTGGTTTGAAATATCAATCTTTTCTCTTCAGAAGTTCCCGCTTTATCGGCAAAATGAAAATACCCTGTTTCCATCCCCATCGTAAGCAGTAACAGGATAAAAGGAATGAGGGCATAGAGATCGGTCACCACCCCTATCTCACCCGTAGTCATAATA
Organism: Odoribacter sp. N15.MGS-14; assembly: GCF_000980245.1. Classification (NCBI taxonomy): domain Bacteria; kingdom Pseudomonadati; phylum Bacteroidota; class Bacteroidia; order Bacteroidales; family Odoribacteraceae; genus Odoribacter; species Odoribacter sp. N15.MGS-14. The sequence continues at coordinate 27,576 of NZ_LARE01000024.1, read as the reverse complement.
CGAGTGAGATAGGGGGTCAATAAGTAATTAAGAAAACGGGCAATAATACTACTGATCCCATATATAGCCGTCTGTGCAGCCAATTTCTTTAACATACCGGTATTCTATGTGGGATGAACAATCTACGACCAGTTAACACCGGTCATAAAGTATGGCCCGAAAAACTTCTTTCACTTAATGGAGATGAAACAAAATCCAGGTTCTTCAAAGTTACACGAATTTCATCCCCCATATTCAGGTTCGAATGATAAAAATCCAACAATACGTTACCGGCGGTAATAGAACCCGCATCAACAGATACTTGACCTTGATTTATGGTTACAACAAAAGTGACTGCTCCCCCATCTATAAATGGCATACATATCGTATTGTTTTCTGTACAGACTTCCATTCCATATATTCCCTTATCACTCATAAACTCCTTTTTCTGGTTAGAGAAATCAGGCATAACAAACTCATGTACCGACTCAGTACCCTCAGAAACAATCCTCTTTATGCAAACTGAATCACCTATATTCAAAGAAATTCTATCATCCGAAATATCTGAGACAATACATGCTAATTCATTTCCATATTTATTATTACAAACAGAAATTACACCAGTATGATCGAACGGAATATAAAACAATGATTCATTAATACTTAATACGGTCATATTTGCCATATATTACATAACTATATTATAAAACTCCTTTTTTCTTCAACTGAGCTTCTAAAAGATAAAAATCTTTCAAATATTCATCAAGCATTTGTTGCTTCTGTTTTTCGGATAATTTTAGTGGATTAGGATCTAATTTTTTTACACAAGTCGGAGACGAACAAACCTGCTCGTCTGCATTTATAATTTCGATCTCAATACTTTCTCCAATATGCATATCCGATTTTATCCAAAAAGTATCCAGGGCGTCATCTCCAAAGCCTTTGATACCGGCAACCGATAGTTCATAGCCGTTCGAACTACTGTAAAAAATAGTGACTGATGAACGGAAGTCAGGGGTAACAACAATTTCTTCTGACCTGAATTTTATCCTGAATCCTCTCATTTCAACACACCTTCTTTTGTTAAAAATTTTTTAAGTTGATTATAGTATCCTAACATATCTTCATCTGTCATACTACTCATATATATGGTATCATACTCCATACCCTCAATAGCAGTAATTTTCACTTTGTCGCCTACAGCCAACTCTATTTTACCCCAATCCAACTTAACGCTGTTTTCTTTGTCTTCACCGAGAACAACCATATTGTCAGCTTCTACAAACACACAAACCTGCCCTTTCGGTGTGACGCAATTCATTATTTTTCCTCGAATATCTATTTGCAAACCTTTCATAACATATGTTTTTTGGCGCTTTTCACTTCAACACAACTATAACTTGTTAAAATACCTAATATTTTAAGAGGTTTTTCACCTTTATTGATGATTCCAGAAGTATAAAAATACGTTATCCACTTTTCTCACACCAGGCTGAATCATCGGAAAATGTTCGGAATTATTTCCACATTCAACAGAAACAAAAGTTGTGATTCTTTCACTTAATCTTTATTTTTAACCCGATGAAAAAATTATTTTTACATAACCCCGGCATGATCATCCTGTCGATAATCCTGTTTCTCCTGACAGAAAGCAGCTGGCTGATCTATTGGTTCCGGATTGAAGAAAAAAATTTTCGGAACGACATCAACCAGGCGATACATGCAGCTATCAGAGAGGAAGCATACAGGATAAATGAGGAGGACGACAGTTTCGTCGACTTCAGAATAGAAAACAGAATTATCATGGAATATACTCTTCGGGGACACCATTTCAGAATAGATACCCTGCGGAAAGAAATGACCGACCTATTCAATAAACAACGTTATGATTACAATAAAAAGTTGTGGAAGCTGGACAGTATAGCCCACTATTTCCGGCATTTTTGTCCGGTAACGGAATTACCCGTAATTTTCACACGACAAGATCCGAACGGAAAGCTTATAGATCACTATCCCTCCCATCTATTGCCTCAAAGAGCTCCTGCTTTCGGCCCGCAGCAATTGGGTAATATCGAAAAAGACCAGCTGATGGCCTGGTATGATTTTCCGCTTATTTATTTTTGGAAGTATCAGAAATACGGAATTTTACTTTCATTACTTCCACTCTTCCTGGCCATATATTATGGATTCCTGATCATAAAGAAAGAATGCAGGGAACGTAAGAACTTACGCTATATCGAGAAACAAGTTATTTTTATCCATGACCTGAAAACTCCGCTATGTACCAATCGCGATATAGAAGGCAGGATCCTGAAAAATCTGGCCACCTGGCCTCCCGAAAAAATATATGAAAAACTACAAATCAGCCGCCACCAATCGGAGCGTTTATTAAAAGAAATGCAACAAATTACCATACAGTCGGCAGGACGCTGGGGAGGAGAAATAGAAAACCGAACTTTCGATTTGAAAAAAGCACTCGAAGAACTGATCGACAACTACCGGTGTGGCCACGAAAAAGCCACTATCAATCTTGATTTTCAATTGAAAGATCCGGAAATCTTTGCCGATCCTTTTCATTTGATCCACCTGGTAGACAATCTGATCAGCAATGCGCTGAAATATGCCGGAGAAAAAGCCGAAATTCAGATTACCTGTAAACAGGAAAAAACAAATAAATTACTGATTTCGGTCAAAGACAACGGACCGGGTGTTTCCACTCATTCCCGGAAACGTATTTTCAGGACCGGTTTTCATTCCAATCACCGTCACCAGAATAGCCACGGTATAGGACTTGCTTATGTGCGTAAAATTGTGCGGCAGTACAATGGACACATACAGATAAAAAGCAAAGAAAACGAGGGATCGGAATTCTGTCTCTCTCTGTGTCTGGATAAACCGAAATCATATAAAAAATCAGTTTCCTTTTCACATATATACCGCTATTTTTTCATTGCCTTATTACTGGCTGAAATGGTCTGGATGTTCAATTTATATTCAGCCGAACGGACTAATTTTGTAAACCACGAAAGCCCTTTGATCGACGAAACGATTTTTAAAATGAGTAAAAATCTTTTCCAGATACAGGATACCGCCAGGTTTCAAAACAATTGGCAGGAGAATTCAATTACGATCACCCGGGGAGTAAAAGATACGACAGTAGAGATGGGCGGGATCGTCAATCAAAGCTATGTATATGGCCGCTTATTTTATGATCTTCGGGATTCATCCTGGTGTCTCGATTCACTTGTCCACTATTATAAGAAGAGCGACCTGCTATTTCCAATTTTCTTCATCCGGAAGGACGCCAATGGAAAAATCATCGACCGGTATCCTTCCGAAGATCCGAATATCTTCCTGCCGGCTATTTTCCGTATGCCCCTAGGGTATGTCGAGGGACACCGACTGGAGGTACAACTCGCTTATCCCTGGTTACAGCCTTTGACCACCCACAAAATTTGGCTACTATTTGCCTTGCTATCGATCTTATTGTCGGGATGGTTCACCCATTTATTGATGGCGGTCGATCGCCGCCAGAAAGCACTGATCCATCTGCAACGGAATGAAGTACAACATTTCCTTCGGGAATTACAAGTACAACTCTGTCATTTACATGGCACAGAATCGGATCACCCCTCCCCGGCTATCCCTATATCCCCACCGATCCATACCGAACTGTTACACAAAAACATCAAACAATACGAAAATATGATCATTAAAATAAATTACCTGCTGGACAAATTAACCATACTCAAAACACATCCGATGATTTTATACCACGACTATGGATACTAAAAAAATAAAAATACTGTACGCAGAAGATAACCGCATCACCGCACAAGAAACCGGGGAAGCCCTGGAAGACAACGGTTATGAAGTAAAAACAGTCTTCGATGGCGACGAAGCCTGGCTCGCCTACCAGTCTTCCCGTCCGGATGTAGTCGTACTCGACTATCAAATGCCGGGAAAAACAGGAATAGAAGTATTTTTATTGATCCGGCAATTGGATAAAAAAATTCCGGTACTCATCCTTAGCTCTTACACCGAACTATGTGCAGCCTCATTAAAAATAGGTACCAGTGACTTTGTCCGTAAGGACGGAGGTATAGACGAATTGTGTGCCCGGATCGAAGCAGCCCTGAATCGATATCCGGGACCGGAAATAACCGGCCACCCCTCAGAAAAAGTATATCAGCTATCTCCGACCAGCCGTTTCTACCCTGCAAACTCTACCCTTGAAATCGGTGACCAGCGTTACCCGCTCAAAACGATGCTTGCCGAATTATTGACTATTTTTTGTCAAAATCAGAATTCCTTTATACCGGGAACAATCATTTGCAGAAGACTTTGGAACAATGACAACGCGTCCAAAATAAGTCTGTTACGGGATTATATCTCTGAGCTCCGGAAAATTCTGAAAGCTGATACTTCGCTGAAAATCCGTTCTTCCTATGGAAAAGGATATTGTTTCAGTACTCCCGAAAAATAATAGTAAACGGCTAATTATTAGTACATCACATTAAAATGCAATTACTCTGTTTTTATAAATGGTTATGGATCAAAAGTATCGTTTCATTCTTAATCTATACTTGTTTTATATATAACTGCCAAAAATTATTCTCAGCTTATACAGAGTTATAAATTCTTTAACCAATCACAACCTACTTTATAGTATTTCCTTTCTACTTTTTCGCTCCCTAAAGCGTATATACTCCATAACAAAAATGAAAATGTAAAAAACCAAATAGGTAGGATTATGAAAAAAAAAGTTTTAATCGTATTATTTTCTGTGTTTGTGGCAGGGTTTTATGCACAAGCACAGAAAGTAAATGTCGTATCGGTATCGAAAGAAAGGGATATCCATAATTTCTATACCATGATGAAAGAAGCCTTTCCACTGGCTTACAATGACCCGGCAGCTCCACGCTTTATTTTCTTCGATGACAACAAAAATTTTATTTTCGGTGTCGGGGGATACGTTCAGTTGTCAGGAGTTTACGACTTTAACGGCGTAGAAGATTACAATTTTTTTACAACTTCGACTATTGCCATGAAAGGACATCAACCCGGTGCCAGTTACGGTATGACAGTCGGACAATCCCGTTTGTTTTTTAAATTAGTAGGCAATACGGATGTAGGACGTTTAGTGTCTTATATCGAAATGGAATTCCAGGGGCCGCAGAACACCCCGAAGCTCCAGCAAGCTTTCGTACAATTCAAAGGTTTTACGCTGGGACAAGCCTGGAGTACTTTCGGCGATATGACAGCCGTACCTACAACTATCGATGAAGAAGGACCGAGTAGTGGTATCGAAATCCGTCAGCCGATGCTTCGGTATACTTACCATATCAACGATCGATGGCAATCTTCTTTAGCCTTGGAATATGCCAAAGCATCGTATACAACCGGGAAAAATGCCGAATCCATCCGGCAGAAAGTTCCGGATATTCCTTTGAACATACGCTATACGATGAAAAACGGGAGCCACGTTCAGGTAGGAGCTATCTTAAGAAATATCAGTTATAAAAATGTAGTGAAAGATAAGGATAAAATCAGAACCGGTTGGGGTGTTATGGGGAGCGGTAAATTAAATATCACCTCATCGACCAGTTTTCTGTTTCAGGCCGAATATGGTAAAGGGATTGCCAATTACATTCAGGATATCTCGGGTATCGGTTATGACCTGATCCCGACAGCAGACGACAATGGAAATCTGAAAGCTCCCGGTATGTGGGGCCTGTTCGGCGCTTTCCAACACAATTGGAATCCTAAGCTTTATTCGACGATCACCTACAGTTATGCCCGGCTTGAAGCCCGCGGCAACCTGGAAGGGGATACTTACAAATATGCACAATATGCAGGAGCTAATCTATTATGGAATTTTACGGAATTCGGAACTACCGGCATAGAATATGTTTTCGGACGCCGTAATAATTTCAACCACGACTATGGCAATGCCAGCCGTATCAATGCTATGATTCAATATCGGTTCTGATTATTTACCGAAATAGATCGGCAGGAAGAAAGCCAAAAGGTTTGAGTTTATAAAGTTCATAAAATTAGTATTCCCCCTGCATGGCACCTTGTTTATAGGACTTTCAGTCCCGGTCGGTCGCATTAACGACCATAAGGAAATGACCGCAGATTCAGAAACTCTAAACTTTATGAGCTTTATAAACTAATTTAATTCTAGAATTATTCCGGTATTTGTTCGTCTTCGGTGTTCATGTTCGGTGACCCGGTCGCTTCTGTCGGTCATCTAGCTTTTTCTTTCACTGACCGGCGGAACTCCTCACTTCGTTCGTCAGACACCACCGGTCGGGCGTTCAGAAAAAGCAAGACGACACTCGCCAGAGCTCCAATGGTCTCCGAACACGATCACCTTCGACTGATCTTATCACTTCATGGAAAACGAATCAGGATCTGAAAAATAGAAATCACAACGGAATAAGGGTTTTCCATTCCTTATGTCAGAAATCGAATTAAAATCAAAGGTACTGAAGACGCTCCGATAAAGTAACTCAGCAATCCATATCACGATAGAGGTGATCCGGTATTTCATTTTACAAAACTTTCCTTATTCTTCCTTTGCTCTGTAGCGCAAACGGAAGATGCAGGGTTTTGTGCCGGAAGACCCTTGGAGCAGGAACGAGGGTCCGGTTAGGTTTTCCGAACGCCCGACCGGTGGTGTCTGACGAACGAAGTGAGGAGTTCCGCCGGTCAGTGAAGGAAAGCCTTAACGGACCGTTCCAGGCGACCGGGTCTGACGACACAGAACCCGAAATCGGAATAGAAAGAAAAAATAAAACCTACCTTTTTTCAGAACCCACTATTCAGGTTTACAGGGCAAACGTCATTGCTGTAGCAATACCGATACTTCCTGACGGTCCTTTTTCAGCTGTTCGCTCAATTCGTCGATTCCGTTGAATTTTCGTTCACCCCGGATACGGGCAATAAGTAAAAGCCGGATTTCTTTACCATAGATGTCGGCATCGAAATCAAAGATATTCACTTCGATCCGCACCACGCCGGAACAACTGACTGTGGGGCGTACGCCAATATTGAGCATACCACGATATTCTTGTCCTTCAACCTTCACCTTTACAGCATACACTCCGGCGGCCGGCAATAGTTTACGGTCATCGTTCAACCGGATATTGGCGGTCGGGAAACCCATACTCCGTCCTATTTTATCACCGGTAACAACTTTTCCACTAACAGAATACGTATACCCCAGAAATTCATTTACCCGATCGATATCTCCGATTTGCAAAGCATTCCGGATTTTTGTGGAACTGATATTGATTTGGTTCTCTTCATATACTTCTTCCTGTTCGAGGTAAAAGTGATAACGGTCAGCTAATTCTTTCAGTTTTTCAAAAGTTCCCTCCCGGTTTTTCCCGAAACGATGGTCATACCCCACGACCAAACCTTTTAAACCGATTTTATCGACCAAGATATGACGTACAAAATCTGCATATTCCAATTCGGCCAGCGAACGGGTGAATTGCAGGACGACCAGATGTTCCACTCCATAAGTGGCGAGAATAGCAGCCTTTTCCTCCAAAGTGGTCAAAATCCCCGGCCTTTTTTCCATCGGATAGAGTACCTCCCGGGGATGGGGCTCGAAACTGATGATAACAGTCTCTCCCTTCAAATTCCGGGCCACTCTTTTCAGTGACTCGATCACCTGCACATGCCCTTTATGCACTCCATCGAAACTACCGATGGTTACTACCGGATTGACTATTTGTAAATTTTCGGTTCCGTAATGTATCTGCATCTCAAAAAGTGAAAAGTGAAAAGTAAAAAGTGCTGTCATACACCTTCAACTCTCCGGTTAGGAGGACAAAAATACGAAATTGTTATTATAGTGATAGCGGTTACACCGGTTTATTTGCAATTCAGCCTAAACCCATGTAACCGCTATCCGCAAAATATTCGGAGGAGTGATTATTCTATCCGCACTTCGATGTTCCACAAGTTTTACAGATCAGACAACCTTCCTGATAAACCACCGGAGAGCCACAATTCTCACATTTTTCGCCGGTAGCCTCTGTTCCGTTGGGAATATATTTCTTTAAGGCTCTTTCGACGCCATTCTTCCAGGTATTGATATTTTCGTTATCGAATTCCATAGAAGCCACCAGTTCTACAGCCTGATGCACCGGCATACCGTGGCGTAAAACCCCGGAAATCAATTTGGCATAATTCCAGTATTCTTTATCGAACTTATAAGACAATCCTTCTACCGTCGTTTTAAAACCCCGTTTATTCTGAAACTGGAAGTCATACCGGGAATTTCCTTCAGCATCATAATGCTTGACGATCTTACCTGAAGTAACCGCTTTGGGCAGCATAATTCCTTCCTCATCATCGGCGATACCGGTAAATATCTCATAAGGCCGACCGTTATACAAACCGATAAAAGCAATCCATTTTTCTTTGTTATTCTGGAAACGCACGACATCGGCATCCAGCTCCATCGGACGTTTTGCCGGCATTTCATTGGGATTGGCTGTTTGCTTTTTATCTTTATTGGACACCAACACACCGGCCCGTGAACCGTCACGATAAACCGTACATCCTTTACAACCGCTCTTCCAGGCTTCGATATAAAGATTACCGACCAATTCTTCGGTTACATCCGAGGGTAAGTTGACCGTAACACTGATAGAATGGTCCACCCATTTCTGCACCTGTCCCTGCATACGTACTTTAGCCACCCAATCGATATCATTGGAAGTTGCTTTATAATACGGCGACTGTGCTACCAATTCATCGATTTCCTCGTCGGTATAACGTTTAGTGGTATCATAACCATTCGCTTTCATCCAATCAGCAAACTTGTGATGGAAAACGATAAATTCCTCATAGCTATCCCCTGACTCATCCACAAAATCGATACGTACGTTCTGATCGTTCGGGTTTACCTTTCTTCTCCGTTTGTATACAGGCAGGAACACAGGTTCGATACCGGAAGTCGTCTGAGTCATCAGGCTGGTCGTTCCGGTTGGTGCGATCGTCAGACAAGCAATATTCCGGCGTCCGTACTTCACCATTTCGGCATACATATCGGGATCGGCCTCGCGTAAACGCTTGATGAAGGGATTATTCTCTTCCCGGCGGGTATCGTAAATCTTAAAAGTCCCTCTGTCTTTTGCCAGATGTACAGATGCCCGATAAGCTTCGACCGCTAAAGTCTTCTGAATATCTACGGCAAAATCGATCGCTTCTTCACTTCCATAACGCAGACCCAAAGCAGCCAGCATATCTCCCTCGGCCGTAATACCCACTCCGGTCCGCCGGCCTTCTTTCGCTTTCTGTTTGATTTTCTCCCATAAACGAATTTCTACCCCTTTCACTTCTTCACTCTCAGGATCTTCGTGTACCTTATCCAGAATAGCATCGATCTTCTCTAATTCGAGATCGATAATATCATCCATTATCCGCTGAGCGATAGCTACATGTTTCTTGAACAAAGGGAAATCGAAAAAGGCCCCTTTAGTAAACGGATTCTGTACATAGGAATACAGATTTATAGCCAGCAGCCGGCAAGAATCATAAGGACATAAAGGAATTTCACCGCAGGGATTGGTAGAAACCGTACGGTATCCTTTATCTGCATAACAATCGGGTACACTTTCGCGGATGATCGTATCCCAGAAAAGGATACCGGGTTCAGCCGATTTCCAGGCATTGTGTACAATTTTATTCCACAATTGGCGTGCATTGATCTGTTTCCGGTTTTTCGGTTCATCGGAATAAACCGGATATTTTTGTTCATATTCTTCGTCGTTGATCACCGCCCGCATAAATTCGTCATCGATCTTCACGGATACATTCGCTCCTGTTACTTTTCCTTCGGTCATCTTTGCATCGATAAAGCTTTCCGAATCAGGATGATTGATCGACACACTCAGCATCAAAGCCCCACGCCGACCGTCCTGAGCAACTTCCCGGGTAGAGTTAGAATACCGCTCCATAAACGGAACGATACCGGTAGAAGTCAATGCAGAATTTTTTACAGGCGAACCCTTCGGACGGATATGAGACAAATCATGTCCCACTCCACCCCGGCGTTTCATCAGTTGCACCTGTTCCTGATCGATTTTCATAACTCCACCGTATGAATCCGAAGGACCTTCATTTCCGATCACGAAACAATTAGAGAGAGAAGCGATCTGAAACTCATTTCCGATACCGGTCATAGGACCTCCCTGCGGCACAATATATTTAAAATCCCGTAATACCTCAAAAATTGTATCCTCACTCAGCGGATTCGGATAACGGTTTTCTATTCTGCTAATTTCTTTGGCTAACCGACGATGCATATCATCGGGATTCTTTTCAAAAATATTCCCATAAGAATCTTTCAATGCATACTTATTCACCCAAACCCGAGCAGCCAATTCATCGCCGTTGAAATAATTCAATGAACTCTGAAACGCTTCTTCTTGCGTATAAGTATCCTTCCCCTTTGTTTCGTATTCATTCATAGCATATTGATTTAATAGATTTTTTCTGCGTTAGGATATTGCAAATATATAGAAAAATAGATCAAAGGTGATAACTTTTTTCCATGATTTTTTCGACAAGTTTTCCAAAACAAACCGATAATCATTTATTTATCAATAAAATAAAAAGTTACCAACAGGTTAAAAGTTTTCCAAAATATAGTTTTGATGAATAACAGAAATGAAACAAACAAGTATTTTAACAGAAATAGTTTTCAACAAAAGGACGCCCGGAACAAGCATCGGAAAACAGAGTTGTCAATTCAATTCTACAAGTTCCCGGGGAATCTGCACCAGCAACCGGCTATGCTCGAAGTCGATCTCGCAGATATAATTTTCGGAAAGAGGTAAAAGAATCTCCTTATTCATAATGGAAACCGTCAGCACAACATTACCGGAATAATCGGCAACATCCGCAACTTCTCCCGTTTCTTCAGAAACCTGATCTTTCACTTCAAAACCGATTAATTCGAAAATATCATAACCTGATTCTTCCGGTTCCTGTCCCTCCAGCAATTCTTTTTCGAAGAGGACTTCACATCCGACAAGCCGTCCTGCCTGGGCTAAGGTATCGACATAGTCGAATTTTACAATATAAGAAGTATGATTACGGACCGTCAAGCCTTCATCAGCTATAAAAAAAGGAACCGGCGCTCCGTCCAAAAGGAGGAACACCGGTTCGTCTGCATATTTTTCGAGCAGATCACTATCGGTAGTAATAACCACTTCCCCTTGCAGGTTATGTGTTTTTGCAACTTCTCCGACTTTAAAGCAATCTTCCCGTGTAATCATTACCAGAAAATTATTCAGCAGCAGGAGCTTCGGCAGCAGCTTCCTCAGCTGGAGCAGCAGCAGCTTCTTCTTCAGCTTTCTTAGCAGCTTCAGCAGCAGCTAATTCAGCTTTTTTCTTAGCAATTATTTCTTCTTTCGCAGCACGAACTTTAGCTTCGGCTTCCAAAGCAGCTTTAGCAGCTGCATCACCGGCCTGAGCCAATTTCTGAATTTTAGCCTGTATTTTAGCTTCTTTTTCTTTCATCCAGGCTTCAAATTTAGCTTCAGCAGCAGCTTCATCAAAAGCACCTTTTTTTACGCCTTCCAACAGATGTTTTTTCAACAATACACCTTTATAGGACAAGATTCTTGAAGCAGTATCGGTAGGCTGTGCACCAGTCATCAACCAATACAAAGCTCTGTCGAACTTGAGATCGATAGTAGCCGGGTTAGTGTTCGGATTATAAGTTCCGATTTTCTCAATGTAACGACCATCGCGTGGTGCTCTACTATCTGCTATCACTACATGATAGAATGGACGACCTTTACGTCCGTGTCTCGCTAATCTGATTTTTGTAGACATTGTTTCTAATTAAAAAAATTAATACTCTCCCCATACTCGATAGGGATTGCAAAGATATATGAAAAAGCCGGAAGTAAAAAATGAATGTCAAAAATATTTCGCCCGGAGTATATCTAAAACCGAATATCCCCACTCTCAATCTTCTAAATACCTATATATTGGTATTTAAAAAAGTGAAAATAAGCTCTATTTTTGACCGAAATTTAAAAATCGGAACAATGAAACATATTTTGTTATTTATCATGCTGACAACTATTACAGCTTGTCTGTTGACATCCTGCAAATCCAAAACGACTCAATCGGCCACGTCACAATCCCAAATGTCACAATCCCAGATTCTGGAAGTGGACGACATATTGGCCCGGGCCGACAGTCTGACCGGAAAAACTTTCACGACAGAAGCGCTCTGTACGCACATCTGTGCTCACGGAGGCGGCAAAATCTTCCTGATGGGTAGCGACGACACAAAAACCATCCGTGTAGAGGCCGGCACGAAAATCGGCAGTTTCAAACCCGAAACCGTAAACAATCTGGTCCGGATAACAGGAAAATTAGTCGAACAGCGAATCGATGAAGCCTATCTGACCGAATGGGAAGCCCAGGTGAAAGCCCAGACTGCGGAGAAACACGGTACGACAGAGCAAGGATGTGCATCCGAACAAAAAGCAAGGGGAGAAGCGCCTGCCAACAGCATCGAAGAACGGATCACCAATTTCCGGCAAAGGATTGCCGACCGTCAAGCCAAAGAAGGCAAAAATTACCTGTCTTTCTATTACATTGAAGGAGATACATACGAAATTGTCGAATAAATTATGTCACAAAAATCATATTCTGATATCATCCGTAAATGGAGCAGGTTACTTCATCGTGACCTCTCCTTTTTTTTTGCCGGCATACTGATGATTTATGCCATCTCTGGTTTTATGCTCAACCACAAAAAGGATTTCAATTCCGATTATCTCATCCGGCAAAAACAAATTCGGTTTACCGAGCCAATCCCGGCGAATCCCCAGGAAATAAACCGGGAATTTGCCGAAAGACTGTTAAAAACAATCGGAGAAGAGAACCGTTACCTGAAACATTATTCCCCTGAACCGGGATGCATCAAAATCTTCATAAAAGGAGGAAGTTCCCTGGTAATCCATACTGAAAGCGGAGAAGGGATCTACGAGTCAATCAAAAAACGGCCGGTTATCAGCTGGTTTAATCGCCTTCATTATAATCCGTCTCGTTGGTGGACTGTATTTTCAGATATTTTCATTTTGTCTCTACTGATAATTACCTTCACTGGTTTGATTATGATCAAAGGCCCCAAAGGTTTCTGGGGACGCGGAGGGATCGAATTCGCACTCGGTTTGCTCATTCCTATCGGGTTCATATTCTTTTCCTGATTTTCAAATCGCAAAAGTAAGGGCCAGATGCCATGCATTTCTCTGGGGACTGTCGGAAGATGCCAGTCTCCAGGTTGCATCAAGGCCGATCCCGTGCCATTTCATCCCGCCTCCCAAAGCCGTACAGGCAAATATACCTTTCGCAGGTCTGCCACTCCGGTATCCGCCCCGTAAAAATATCTTCTTCCGGAAAGAATACTCTACTCCTGCACTTCCCAAAGTACAAAATCCATAAGCCAATTCCTGATGGGCTATTCCTCCGGTACACATCACCCGATGTGCCCCCTGTTCCCAACCGGCACTCACGGCGTACTCGATTTTTAAAGGCAGATAAGCCTCACCGATATTCGACAGCTGCATTCCCGCCTGCCAGAAGTAAGGACGTCCGGCAAGCGAATCGCGATAAAACAAAGACAGATCACAAGCTACATATGTTGTCAATAATGTCTTTTGGTCCAGGCGGAAATAGCGGCACGTCAGTCCGGCCGCCAGCTTTCCTCTCCAAGCATAAGCATATCCGGCATCCACTTCCAAGGCGTAAGGAGTAAAACGGCTCTGAAGATTTCCTTCTTCATCAGTCAATTCGACAGTAGGCAGATTCAGATAACGCACTCCGGTAAGTACAGCCTGTCTTCCTCCGAATGTAAACAGCCCTCCGGCATCATGTATCCAATGCCGATCCGCCAAATTCCATCCCGGCATCCAGGAAGAAACCGCATAACCGGCAATAACCTTCGCATCAGCCAGGGCCCCCTGTGCCGAATTTCTGAACACAGCAAAAGCATCCGGCCCCCAGGCAACCCCGTTGCCTCCCAAAGAAGCTGTAACCGTCCCGGCAGCCGAATACGTAAATAAACCGGCATCAGCCACCGACTGTGCGGATAATCCGAATGCCTGACAACATATCACCACTATATAAAAAATACGATTCATTATTTCATTGCTTTATTAGAGTTCGGGTATAGGTTTCCTGCATATATTCCAATTGTACGACATACGTTCCTTTTTTCAAATCGGAAAGGTTTACCTCCGCCGGAGCAAAAGGTCCGATCGGCGCATTCACCTTTTTGACCAGTTGTCCGTCCAGCGTCGAAAAAGTCAGGTAAATAGTTCCTTCCACGTCCCGCCCCATCCGGACATTCAGTTTATCCGTAACCGGATTGGGATAAAAGGTTACCTCCTGCCGATAGTCATGGGTCATCACCCAAAAATCAGTTTCCCCGGCAAGCCCTTCAGCATCCGTCGCAGTGATTTTCACTTGGGAAAGACCGAATTTCAAGGGTTTCAGCCTAAATTCTCCCTGCCCGGAAGTTAAAGTCAAATAGGCCGGATCATATTCATAAGCATAACTCAAGCCTCCGGGACCTTCATCAGTAAAATGAGAGGCCAGCGACACCGTGCGCACTTCCTGTAAGGAACCGAACCATATATTTTCAAAAGGAGATTGCAAACGGGGACTCTCGTTCGGCTCCAGAACCACCGTAAATTCTTTGGAAGCCATTGCTCCCCCGCTATCCGTCACTTTCAGACACAAACGATATGTCCCGGCCTGAAATCCATAATTACGTATTTTTACCGTAATCCGGTCATTCAGTTGTGTCGATTCCGCCAGATGGTTTTCATCTTCCAATTCATAATTAAATTCCTGGTTTTCAGGATCTGAAATCCGGAAGACTATTTCTCCGGTTTGGTTATACTTCAAAGTAAGCGCTTGTTCCTCATACTCAGAAGTAATCGTCGGGGGTTCATTGTGCGGCGACACAAAAGAAACCGTCGTAGTCCCGGAATAATGTCCCCAGGGATCAATAGCAACAATACCTACATAATACCGGGTTTCTCCCCGGATAGCTGTCAGCCGGCACGTCATCGTATCTCCGACCTGCCCGGCCCTGGGAACAGTAACCCGAACCGAAGCTACTCCTTCGGGTAACCGCCCGGGATCCAATTGCCCCAAAGGTTCTTCACTCCAACAAACCAAATACTGAAAAGGTTTGCCATCATCTTCATCGGCCGAGATCTGCCAGGTCACTTCAACCACTCCGGAAGTATTTCCGCAGTATAAGGTATCGACAGCCTGAGGAGCGATTCCCTGATCTTCAGCAAGAGCCAAATAGGCATCAGCGGCCCCTATCCCCAATCTACCCGCATACTCCGGATTATAAACATCGATGTCCCGGGTTCCCTGATACAGGTGAGCCAAAAGTTTTTCCGGAGTAAATCCGGGACCTCCGAATTGGGATACGATTAAAGCAGCGATACCCGAAACATGAGGACAAGCCATGGATGTCCCCTGCATATAGCCGTACTGGTTATCCGGCAAGGTGCTGTATACAGGGCATTCATCGTTATACTTCCTTCCATAGCCGTATGTCCCGCCCGGAGCTGCGATATCGACCCAGTCTGCAAAATTGGAATACCAGCTTTTTTTATAATCGGGAGCATAAGCCGCAACAGAAACGACTTTTTCATAAGCTGCCGGATAAGTCCGGTAATCTTTATCCTCATTACCTGCAGCAAATATAACGACTCCTCCTTTCATCGGCCCTGTCTGCTCCCCCCGTTCATCGACTCCGGCATACTGAATAAAATAATCGATCGCTTCCTGATCTGCCCGGGGTAAATAAGTGATATTTTCATACCCCCAGCTATTCTGAGCGATAACCGCACCGGCATCCGCTGCATATTTGATCATTTCCGGAAAAGAAGCAGAAACCTCCCGGCCATCTATCGTCCCGAACAGCTGACAACTCAACAACCATACTCCCGTATTTCCGCCATGTCCACCGGCAATACCGCAAACACCGACACCATTGTTATTCTCAGCCCCGATAGTACCGGCAACATGGGTCCCATGATCATCCGCTTCGATCTGATTCGTTCCATTGATAAAATTCCATCCATACCTATCATCGATATACCCATTCCCATCATCATCGATCCCCGGCTCTCCGAATAATTCTGCAGGATTTCCTACATTTCCGCTCAAATCCTCATGCCGGTAATCAATACCTCCGTCGATGACCGCCACAATAACTTCCCTCGACCCTTGATTTTTTTGCCAGGCTGCAAATAAATTGATATCCGCTCCTTCCACTGAATTCGGTAACTCTCCGGTATTGGAATAATGCCACTGCCTAGAAAGTTCCGGATCATTGAAAGGGGCAGTCCCATCCGAACTCCGTTCCCCGGCAGAGCGGACAGGAACCGTTCCCTCTCCTCCCGTATTACGGATAACGTATACCGGTTCTGCAATCTCAATCTCCGTTGTATCTCCCAATAAGGCGAGTGCACGGGTCACAGGTGTCTGTTCGTCGAACTCGACCTCATACCAAAGATGCAGACCCGCTTTCCGGGTCCTTTCTTCAAATTTCCCGGCAAAGGGAAATAACCGTTTCATAGATACGATCCGGATATCTCCGGTTCCGGCACGGGTATATACCGTCTGCTCAGCTTTCCCGGCAAACCGGGATTTAAATTTTAAACGAAGGCGTCCTTTTTGCGCCTGCATCCCGATCGGAGTATCCTGTACAGAAGTTTCAGATACGATGATTTCCTCCCGGGCACAGGCCATCATGAACAGTCCGAATACAGACAGGAATAATGTTCTAAATTGTATCATACAAAATTTCAATTAAGCATGCGAAGTAAAGCTTTCTCTATCGATTTTGTAATCACAATTTTTAGGTATTTTAAACTTTCTACCCCATCCGGATTTTCCGACTATTCTGGTAAATACATCCTGTTTTTACCCCCAAATCAAGTAAGCATACCCTGTTATTCCAGTAAAAAATAACAATAAATGGGGATTTTTTTTCTCTGACAGCTTTACAAACTTTGCGATCTCAAATTAAATTTTAATAAAAACATGAAAACACTATGGGTAATCATTCTGGTTTTTGTTTTGACTGATAATCTGACCGGTCAAAACACAAGAAAGAATACATTCCCCATCCGGATTACAGTGTGCGATTCTATCAATCATGAACCCCTTTTCCTGGCGACAATCAGCCTGACACAGGATAATCATAAAATCATTGCAGGAAGCAGCAACGCACAAGGCGAATATTTATTCCCCTCCGTTCAGACAGGAGTCTATAAATTGAAAGTCAGTTTTATCGGTTATAAAACTTATACCGACACCATCCGGATTACAAGTGATTTTTCCCTGCATATTCTGCTGGCTCCCGATCAGGTTGTCATGCAGGAAGTTATCGTTACCGCCCGGGAGTCTCATGGTATGACTTCCTCCTCGATAATCGACCGCAAAGCCATGGAACATCTTCAACCTTCCAGTTTCAGCGATCTTCTGGAATTGTTACCGGGGGGACGTTCATCGGATCCGGCCCTAAATCAGGTCAACCCGATCCGGTTGCGGGAAGCCGGCGAAGGTTCTTCGAGTTCCGACTACGATGTCGCTTCCCGCGGTATCGCTTTTTTCATCAACGGTACGCCGATCAATACCGGAGCCGATATGCTGTACGTCAGCGGTGAAGCAAGTACAGACGACCGGAAAAGAAGTACCGTAAACCGGGGTGTCGATATGCGCAGCATTTCTACCGATGGAATCGAACAAGTGGAAATCATCCGGGGTATTCCCTCGGTAGAATACGGAAATCTGACCAGCGGAATCGTAAAAATCAAACGTAAAATGGGAGGTAACCATTTCAATGCCAGATTTAAAGCAGATGAAAGCAGTAAATTGGTTTACCTGGGAAAAGGATTCGAATTTCCGAAACGGCAAATCAAAATCAACAGCGATATCGACTGGCTGGATGCCAAGGCAGACCCCCGGGACAATCTGGAAAACTACAAACGCCTGACCTTTTCCCTCCGGTTGGAAAAAACCTGGAAAACCGGTCCGTACAATGTCTTTTACAGTACTCACGCCGATTATAACGGTTCGTTCAATACCGAAAAAATCGACCCGGACATCAATCGTCATAAAGAAGACAGTTACAAATCCAGAATCAACCGGCTGTCCTGGATCAATAATATCGAATGGCAATCGGAAAACCAAACCGCATTTTTCAATTCCTTATCTTTTAATAGTTCTGTCAGTTTTTCCAAAGACAAGGTCGATGAGGTACGCTATAATTCTCTCAGCCGGGCCATGGCTGCTCCGAACAGCAATGAAGCAGGTGAACATGACGGCGTCTTTCTGCCCTTTCAATTCGTGGGTACTCAAAAAGTAGACAACCGTCCTTTCGGAGCCTATGTCCGGTTGACGGGTAATTTCAGGTTATTTATAGCCAAAACAAGACAGGAACTGAAAATAGGGACAGACTGGCAGATGGATAAAAATTTCGGAGAAGGACAACTTTATGATCCCCTGCGGCCGGTCAACTATACCTCCATCTCTACACGTCCCCGTCCCTATAACGACATACCGGCAGGGCACGACCTGTCTTTTTTCGCCGAGGATTATTTTACATTACCGGTCAGTACCCATACACTGGAAATACAGGCCGGAGTCCGGGCTTCTTCCCTTCTGAATCTACCGAAAGCATATAAACCACAACAAATTTATTTCGATCCACGTGTCAACATGAAATGGCTGTTTCCCGCTTCCTTCATCGGAGACCAGAAACTAAGCTACGAAATAGGGGGAGGGATCGGATGGCATTCCATGATGCCCTCTTTGACTCAATTGTATCCCAATCTGTTATATGAAGACATCATACAGCTGAACTATTATCACAACAATCCGGCTTACAGACGTCTACAGATGATCACCTACATCATCGACCGGACGAACCCCGATTTGTCGGCTGCCCGGAATGTCAAATGGGAAATCCGGGGGAATATAACATATGCTGAAAACAATCTCAGTGTCACCTATTTTAAAGAAAATATGACTTCCGGTTTCCGGACGGGAACCCGGATGCTACCACTGGCTTATAAAACATACGATAACAATTCCATCGATGCAACGACTTTAGACGGTCCCCCCGATCTGAACCAGATGACTTATACACAAGATACCCTGATGTGTATATACGGCATCACGACCAATGGGACAAAACTCCGGAAGACAGGCGTCGAGTTTCAGTTTTCAAGTAAACGGATTCCGGCTTTGGCCACCCGGATCACCATTTCAGGAGCCTACTTCCGGACCGTCTATTCCAACAGCCAGGGCTACTATGAAAGCAGTACCAAGATCATCAACAACCGACGGTTACCTTATGTCGGCTGGTACACCGATCCCGACGGATACATCAGAAGAAGCTTCAATACAAATTTTATGTTCGACACCCATATTCCCAACCTGAAACTAGGCTTTTCCCTGTCGGCACAATGCTTGTGGTTCAGCGATCAGCAAACGGAATGGAAAAGCGGGATTCCCGAATATTATGTAGACAGTCAGGGCAATAGTTATCCTTATACCGAAGAATCCAGCCAGGATATGTATTTGCAATGGCTGAAAAAATCATACAATGAAGCCCTCTTCGACCGTACAATCAGCGAGGCCTTCAATGTCAATTTCAATCTGAAAGTCACAAAACAATTATATAGAGACCGGATCAATCTGGCACTTTTTGTCAACCGCCTGATCAGCTGTCATCCCGATTATACCTCCAATGGAGTAAAGGTCAGACAGATCGGTCAATCTCCTTATTTTGGTATGGAACTAAATTTTAACATTTAATATTATGAAATCTAAGTACAATCTATTTCAGGCCATTTTATTGGCATTAATCATTCCTTTCACATTCACAGCCTGCGAGGATGATGATAAAGCAGTCCCCGAAAGTCAGGTAAGCTGGACGCTGTCGCTACCGGAAGATATCGAAAACCCGACCCTATCGGATCTGAAGGTAACCCTCACCAACATCAACACCAACACCCAATACGATGGCAGTGTCAGTATGAACGAACAAACCATCACCGTCACGGCAACCGTCCCGGAAGGTTTATACCGGCTTATTGCAGAGGGAAAAGTCAGTTACACGATCAGTGGTATCCAGACTCCGACAGTTGCCAATATCCGTGCTTATCAGGAATCGGTAACCATCAGCGGAACGACAGTGACCCTGCCCGCACAGGTCATGTCTTTCTATACCCCCTCTACCAACGGTTTCGTCATTGAAGAGATCTATTTCGCCGGTAGTACGACTCCGTCCGGAGACCAATACAGCGCAGACCAATACATCAAAATTTACAACAACTCTTCAGAAGTACTGTATGCCGACGGTCTGGCAATTCTGGAATCGGAATTTATGACCGTAGACAAGCAAGATTATACCCCGGATATTATGGAACAAGGGTTCTCTGTAGACTTCATTTTCGTCATTCCGGGTTCCGGTCAGGATCATCCTGTACAGCCGGGCGAATCCCTGCTATTGGCCCTGGATGCCAGCAATCATACAGAAGCCAATCCCAACTCATTCGATCTGAGTGTTGCAGACTTCGAATTTTATGACGAATCTTCGAACCCCAACTTTTTGGATACAGATAATCCGGAAGTACCCAATCTGGACAAATGGTATTCTTACACCCTTACTTATACCGGCTTACACAACCGGGGATTCCACAGCTATGCCTTAGCCAAAATGGAAACAGACAAAGAAACTTTCCTGAAAAAATATGCTTATACAGCCAATTACACATTCGTTTTTGGCGATTTTTCAACCCCCATGGAAACAGAAACCTATTACGTTCCTAATTCCTGGATCATCGATGCCGTCAATCTAAGCATAGAATCCGACTTTCAGTGGATCGTCACCTCTTCTTCTCTGGATGCCGGCTGGACACACTGCGGCAGTATAGATCACGATCCCAATCGGTACAACAAATCCGTACGGCGGAAAGTCGAATCGACAGTAAACGGACGTAAAATATTAAAAGACACCAACAATTCGACAGAAGACTTTGAAGCCGATGCGACCCCGTCTCTGAAAGAATAAACAAACATCCATGAAAAGGAACGGTTATCTATTCATCATATTATTTTTGTATACGACACCGATCTTAGGAATAGAGAAGGACAACCCGGACAGCCTCCAAGCCGTCCGGGAATGCCTTTCTCCTCTGTTCGCCTTCGGAGAAAAGTTATATGCCAATCCGGCCTTGCAACCCTATGCCCGGCAATTCAGTCTCTCTTCTCTCCGGTTAAGCGGAGAATACAAAAATGAAAAGGAAGCCGTTATCGTACAACAAGGGAACGGATACCGGCAAGGAGTATTCCAGGCCGAAAGTTACCTCCATCTGAATCCCCGAACAACCGTTTGGGGGCATGCCGGATACCGGTCCGGAAAAATCAAATCGGTTTGCTGGAACGAAACTTCCGATTTCGAACTGCTGTATCCATACATTATGGCCGACACAGCCGGAGGCGACCTGAATACCGAATCCTATACATTCTGCGGAGGCTACTCGCGAATCTACAAACGCTTTTCCTGGGGACTCAGCGGAGACTACCGGGCAATGATCGAATACCGGAAAACCGATCCCCGGCCGCGCAATATTGTTTCCGACCTGAAACTGTCGGGAGGTGTAGCCTGGCAGGTCCATACCCGATACCTCATCGGAGCTGCGGTTTACGGAAGGATTTACCGTCAACGGAACAGTATCAAATTTTTTTCGGACCTGGGCGTATCCAAAGTGTATCAAATGCTGGGATTAGGTATGTATAGTACCCGGTTTTCAGACGGAAATACGGGAATACAATACGACGGAGGAAGCATCGGAGGAGGTATCGACCTCGCTCCGTACGACCGGCAAGGTTTTTACGGCAGTGCCCATTTTCACAAGCTGAACATCAAACGAACCATGCTGGCTCACAATTACCTGCCATTGACCCGATTGAACGAAAACAGCATCCAGGGCACCTGGGGATGGAAACGGTCTGCCCCGGGACATCAGCAGGGTATCCAACTGGAAGGACTGTACCATAAACGAAAAGGTACTGAATTTGTCTACGGAGAAGGCAGTAGTAGCAATTATCCGAAAATCAACGATTTGGAACAATACAGCAATAAAATATATGCCTTGTTGTTAAATGGAATATGGGGCTGGGGAAATGAACAGCAGGATATACTATGGGTAGAGCCGCGGATCGGTTTCCGCTCTGTCAGCACAGGGTATCTGTCCCCCTCTCTTTCCCTGAAAGATTCCAAATATCAGGGAGGTCTGTCCGTTTCATCCTTGCTGATGCTCAGAAAATCATTGTTCCGGATTTCCATCGCGGGCGACTATTTCGGAACGACAACCAGCCATTTGGATATCGACCGCTTAAGTTCCGAAGAACTGATCAAAAATGCCGTCCGGCAGCAATATGAAAACCTGAAAAGCGATTTCAGCCGCTACGAACTGTCCATCGTATGGAACCGTCCGTTAAACCATACGTTCGCCTTATCCACAGACATCGGCTGGCAACATTGCAGGTTCCGGAATCATAATTATTCTGACCGGATCACGGTCGGCTGCAGTCTTAAATTCTAATTCAATTCAATATGCAGGATAATATCATCGAATGCCAAAACCTGACTCACTACTATGGGAAACGGCTGATATACGAAAATTTAAGTTTTCAGGTTCCCCGGGGTCGTATCCTGGGTTTACTGGGTAAGAACGGAACCGGTAAAACCACAACGATCAATATTCTCAGCGGATATTTACAGCCCTATTCCGGAGAATGCCGGATATTCGGGGAAAATATCCGGAACATGAACCCTCAGACCCGGCAACGGATGGCTTTGCTGATCGAAGGGCATGTACAATACACATTTATGACGATCAAAGAAATCGAACGGTTTTATTCCGCTTTCTTTCCGGCCTGGAATAAAGATGCCTACTACGAACTGATGCACAAACTGAAAGTCGCTCCCGGACAAAAAATCTTACGGATGTCCTGTGGCCAGCGTTCACAGGTAGCTTTAGGACTAATCCTCGCTCAAAATGCAGAATTACTCGTTCTGGACGACTTCTCGCTCGGTTTGGATCCCGGTTATCGCCGGCTGTTTATCGAATACCTGAAAGAATACGCTAAAGCCGAATCGAAAACCATTTTCCTGACTTCCCATATCATCCAGGATATGGAACGTCTGATCGACGATTGTATCATCATGGATTACGGAAAAATTCTGATTCAAAAACCGGTAAACGAGTTACTGAACACCTTCACCCGTTACCGCTTTACAACCGGGAGCGGAGAAGTACAATTACCGGCGGATCCCCACCTCTACAATACCTCCGTAATCCGCGGGCATGCCGAGACCTATTCTTTTCAGAATATGGAATATGTCAAACAGTGGCTGGCACAAAACGGAATCCCACACACTTCTTTGTCCGCTGAAAAAATGAATCTGGAAGACGTTTTTATCGGGTTAACCGGAAAATATTGAATTTATGAAAAAAGCAATTTTTTACAAAGAATGGATCAAAACACGCCGTTATTTTCCTATCGCTTTAATCGTATCGGTCATATTCATCATTTACGCCCTGCTCGGGATACAACGAGTGATCAATTTCAGGGGGGTAGCCCATTTATGGGAAATCCTGTTGAGCAGGGATGTCGTTTTTATCGAAACTTTAACCTATATCCCCCTATTGACAGGACTCTTGCTCGCCATTGTCCAATTTGTGCCCGAAATGCAGCAAAAACGGTTAAAGCTGACTCTGCATCTTCCATATCCTCAAAACCGGATGTTAATGCTGATGCTGATTGCCGGTCTGAGTGAACTGATCGTCATTTATCTCATCGACTATCTCATCCTGTATGTTTATCTTCAAAATATACTTGCTCCGGAACTAACCGACCGCATCCTGCTGACCTCGCTTCCCTGGTATATTGGCGGTATTACTGCCTATTCCCTGACAAGCTGGATTTGCCTCGAACCGACCTGGAAACGGAAGATTCTCAATTTTTTTATCAGTTGCGGTATTATACGGATTTTTTTCCTCTCGAATGTTCCTCAGGCATATGACGGATTTATATGGATCCTGCTTCTTTTTACCGGTTTCACATTCATATTGCCTTGGCTATCTGTCACACGCTTTAAAGCCGGAAAACAAGACTGATCATCATTAAAAAATAAAATCAATGGCACGCTATAGTAAAATATTTTTCGTTTTTATCATCCTTGTCTTATCCCTTTGGCTCATTCCCTGGTTTTACCATTTCATGACCGCCCAGCCAATACGCAATCCTTTCACTCTATACAGCTGCATCATCGATGATTTTGCCTGTCTCGACTACAGTGAAAACAAAGGGGTACAATACAAAGACCGGAACGGACATCTTTATTCCGATCGTCAGTTCGACAGCATATTGCCTTTCTTTTATTACCATCAGCTCGCTTCCGACGGCCGCCTGCCGGACAGCCTGAACGGAATAAAACTAACTCCGCAAAAAATAGGATTGACCAATTTCATTTTCAGACAATCCGCTTCGGACATAAATAAAACGGTTCCCCGCTTGTATCCGCTATTGGAAGCGATGTCCGGACGGGTAGACCTGCAAATGCCGGGAGACGTATTCCGGCTAAACAACCGGATCGAATTTATAGATATGGCAACCAACACCATCCTGGAAAAGAAAAGTGAAATTTTTACCCAGGCAATGAAAAAGAAAGACTTTCGTTTTCCGGTCCGGTGTATCGGAGGCAATCCCACTGTGAAAAAAGAGTACGATGAAGGATATTTTCTAACCGATTCGGATCACCGGCTTTTTCATCTGAAACAATTGCGCGGACGTCCTTATTTTCGTCCGATCCCCTTACCCAAGGGAATTGAAATCACACATATTTTCGTAAAAGAATATCCGAACCGTAAATTTTATGCACTACTGACAGATCAGGAAAATAATCTTTGGGCATTATCCAATCCGGATTATCAGTTATATCCCCTACCGATAGGAAAATACGATCCCCGGCAGGACGATATACAAATTATCGGAGATCTTTTCAACTGGACCGTCAGCATCGACAAAAAAGACGGAGAACATATTTTCGCTCTCGACGCAACGGATTATTCTTTGATCGATTCCCTGACCTATCCGCAACAAAGTAGCATGGCCTCAAAAATCGGACATTACTTTTTCCCGGCAGAGCTGTCTTTTACCTCGTATGACGACCAATATGTCTATCCCCGGTTAGGAAACTATTCGGTCAAAGCCCTTTGGGTACCTACTCTGCTTATCCTGCTGTTCTTAGGCAAGTACTATAAGAAAAAAACAGTTCATTGAAACCGTGACTGCTTTCTCCCGTCCCCTGCTTCTCAACGGGAGAAAGCCGGTTTTATCACTAAAATAGAAAAATAGGTAAACGAATGCCCTAATATTTCTTCCCGCACAGAAGAATAATATTCCTGTCCTGTTCCCACTTGTTCGAAATAATAATAGTGTAATTCAGGATGCCGGGCTATAAAAGGACGCAATACCGCCTCGCCCAAAGGTACTTTCATGATAACGAGTGTACGCTTGGCAACTATAGTTTCCAGCAGTTCTTCGACAATCACATCCCCGGGAATCACCAACAGTCGTTCCTGCTGTTTTACCAAATGCAATCCGACAGATGCCCCGGCAGCAATAAAAGCAGGTACACCGGCGATCATCGCAACCGGAAAACCGGCCTGCGCAAGCTGCCCGTACATATAATGAGCAGAAGAATAAAAACAAGCGTCCCCTTCAGCTGTAATCCCTACTGATTTTCCTGATCTGACCAATTCCAATACCTCTCCGCAAACCCGGTCATAAGCACACAAAGCTTCCTGCCGATCCCGGGACATCGGCACCTGAAATAGACGAATTTTAGTTTCATCGACCTCCAATTGCCGAAGAATATCCAAAGCCCGGGATTTCATCCGCCCTTCGCCGGATTTCGTCCCCGGACAAAAAATAACCTCCACGGCATTCAAAGCCTTCAACGCTTTTAAAGTAATCAATTCCGGATCTCCCGGTCCCAGCGATATTCCAAAAATCTTACCTGTATTTTCCATACTATCATATCTCTGCTTTATCCTCCGGCAAAAGTCATAAAAAAAACAAAACAGTCAAAATAAAACTCAAATCTCTCATCATTTTTACCCACTCCAGACACGTTTTTTCAGAAACAAATATTCTGAAAAATACGGATTATCGGATTTCTCTTCTACTAGTCAAAAATCTTCTATTTGCTGGCTGGAGGAAATAAGTACCCCCTTACTGCGACTTCTGACGATCTCTTTGACTTCAGGAGTCATTTCTTTGGCATGCCGCATAATAAAGGAATGAGCCACATCACCCGCAATCTGGGGACAAAGATGTAAAGCCGAAAGTTTATCGAACCATACATTGAAATACTGAGCCGGTTCCCCGGAAAAGTCTTTCAATTCCTGAGCGATTTTCTCATTCCAATAGGAAATTTCGTACGTTTTGTAACGATAGACCTTATTATAAATCATAGAGTCATTCTTGGGTAATATCTCATCGAAGATATTAAAGTCTTCGGGAATTTCACTCTGATCCTGGGGATTCAGCAAAGCATGATACACCGGATAATAGAAATAGGATACAGCCAAAGGTACTTTCACCTGCAGTTTGAACAAATCTGCAAAATCCCGGTCATAACCGGATGAATCAGCTTTCAAAAAATCTTCAATCAATCCATCATTATAGCCGACAATCGTATCCAGCAACTCTTTAAATTCAGCCGGAGTATAGATAAATAACTCTTCCGTAGAGGGGAACCATTGATTCTCGTAATAATGTATCATCATGCGAGTCTCTTTATTGATGCCTTCAGGAAATACAACCGACCCATATTCGCCATTTTTTATTTTGGCTGCATCCATTTCAACCCTGAGTTTCATGCCGGGTGCCAGATACAAAGGAAAAGCGGCTTTCCCATTCATCAGGCGCACATAAGTCCCTTCATCCAACTCCAAACATGCAGAAAATCTGCCGGCCGAATCAAGCTCCGCTTTAACTAAAGAATCCCGGCCGGAAATCTCAAAATATATTTTATTTCCCTTGTAATTTGTCAGCTTACCGTTTACCGTAACCTTTTGCTTTACATCCGGATTGCATGCCCCAAGACATGCAATCCATAAAATAATGACTATATATCTCATTCTTCCTCAACCAAACTGAAAATATACTGAATTTTTGCATCCCACATCAGGGCTTGGGGGTCGTCCTTGAAAAAATCATATATTTCCATAAAAAAGTCAACCGGTGCATAATCGAATACGGTTACTTCCAATGTTTTTTCATCTTCCAATATCCTGAAACCGACCTGAGCTTTCCTTTCGTTGACTGTACTGGCAGAAAAACTGACATTGACTTTGCTCATCTCGATCAAAGAATACACGACACGGGTTGACAAACCTGTACGTACAGTTGTATCACACACATAGACCA
>NZ_LARE01000170.1:0-922 GCF_000980245.1 Odoribacter sp. N15.MGS-14 | reverse complement strand
CGCCTCCATGAAGTTGGATTCGCTAGTAATCGCGCATCAGCCATGGCGCGGTGAATACGTTCCCGGGCCTTGTACACACCGCCCGTCAAGCCATGGAAGCTGGGGGTGCCTGAAGTTCGTGACCGCAAGGAGCGACCTAGGGCAAAACCGGTAACTGGGGCTAAGTCGTAACAAGGTAGCCGTACCGGAAGGTGCGGCTGGAACACCTCCTTTCTGGAGCCTTGTTTCAAAGGTAATTTAGCTGCTCACTTCAAAGAAACGTCACAACAGCACCGCTTTAGGCGTAGGTTCGAACCGAGTGCTGTTCACTGCAAATGAAAATTTGCGACGTTCATTGACATATTTAAGGAGATGAGATAAAGTTCCGATAACTACAATAGGGGATATCGGAAATGTAAGAAAGTAATAAAGGGCGTATGGGGGATGCCTAGGCTCTTGGAGGCGAAGAAAGACGTGGTAAGCTGCGATAAGCCTCGGGGATTTGCAAACGAGAATTGATCCGAGGATTTCTGAATGGGACAACCCGGCAGGCAGAAGGCCTGTCACACGAAAGTGGGCCAACCCTCTGAACTGAAACATCTTAGTAGGAGGAGGAAAAGAAAGAAACATCGATTTCCTAAGTAGCGGCGAGCGAACGGGAAACAGCCTAAACCACAATTGTTACGGCAACTGTGGGGTTGTAGGACTGCAATATTCAAATGACTGTGAACTGGAATGTTCTGGAAAGTTCATCCATAGAGAGTGAAAGACTCGTACAGGCAAGCACGTCAGGCGATAGCAGTATCCTGAGTAGGGCGGGACACGAGGAATCCTGTCTGAATCCGCCGGGACCACCCGGTAAGGCTAAATACTCCCAAGAGACCGATAGTGAACCAGTACCGTGAGGGAAAGGTGAAAAGAACCCCGAACAGGGGAGTGAAAT
>NZ_LARE01000169.1:0-943 GCF_000980245.1 Odoribacter sp. N15.MGS-14 | reverse complement strand
ATGTCTCCTAACAGTGCATCCCCAATCCAAAAATAAGCTGAAATCGAAACTCAAAGAGTTGACAAGTCGCAGTAACGGTTGGGGCTATGATATCAGGAAACAGAAACTCAAGGATTACATAAGAGGATGGATTGCCTACTACCGCCTTGCACAAATAAAACGTCTTTGTATTGAAACCGATGAATGGTTAAGGCGACGTATACGCATGTGTATTTGGAAATCATGGAAGAATGTCAAGACTAGAGTGGCCAACTTAAAGAAATGTGGTGCTCTTGACTGGCGGGGAAACACTCGTCTAGGTTATTGGCGTGTGGCAAACAGCAGACTGGTAACCTCTGCAATGTCTAATGATATGCTGCGTAAGGCTGGCTATGTGGTACTGATGGACTACTATCTCAAATGGTGCCCAAAATAGGAACCGCCGTATGCCGAACGGCACGTACGGTGGTGTGAGAGGTCGGAAAACGAAAGTAGGAAGAAAATTACTTCGTTTTCTTCCACTCGATTTTTTCTCCTTTCTTCTCCCTTTTTAAAGCATGGGATACTCTATAACGTAGGTTTGTGTGTAATAATTTTGTGAAGTAAAATTGCTGGTTATCAATTTGTTGTGTGTGTTATTGAATTTTTTTTGAAAAAAAGTATATAAAAAATTTGGAAATGGGATATTAATGTTTCTATCTTTGCAGCCGCAATCAGGAACCGATGTATTGAACAAACGGAGGAGGTGAGAGGGTATGATGGGTTGGTTTACAGGTTTTTATGTTGTGCAGAGTTCTTCAGGATATTGCCCTGGTCAGGTTCTGAAAAAAAACTTCAAAAATTTCTTTTGAAAAGTTTGGAAGTAATGAAAAAGTCCTTACCTTTGCAGCCGCTTTCCGAAACGAAGCGGACGTTCTGAAACATTTTGACTGATGTGTTTTTCATCTTTTGCGGATGAAGCCTG
>NZ_LARE01000023.1:0-42966 GCF_000980245.1 Odoribacter sp. N15.MGS-14 | reverse complement strand
AGTTTTCATATACGGGAGGTACAAAGTCGAATACTTCCGGAAATTATATCGGTATGACGAAGTATAAAGTAGAAGGGACCGGTGTGAGTTGGTTGACTGTCGGTAGTGAGGGAGTCAGTTTTGTACAGGGTACCGACGGTTATATGGTTGTCGCTGGCGAAGACGATGCTTTTGTGACTCTGAATTTGACGGCTACAGCGAACAATACCGGAAAAACCCGTACGGCTACGATTACCGGAGTGTGGGAAGGGGTTACCGAAAGCTTTACGGTGACCCAGATGGATGCTTCATCGGTAGTCGTTTTACCAGCTTTGGAGGCCGGTGTATTAGCCGGAAACTATACATTGACAGAAGAAGGATATACCGGATATGTTCATTTCGGTGATAAAATCTATACGAAAGCAGAGTACGATGCGATAACAACCGAACTGGAAGCTGCAGGCACTAGCCTTTATGACGATCGCTATGCCAAATTCAGGGCTGCCGATTACGACTATGCTATGGGGTTGGATAATGGAAATACTGCTTATCCACTATTATTTAAGATTAATCAGGTGGAATCTACTGCAGACGGGGCTCCTTCAGGAGCTTATGAAGTTGAAATCGTGACGATGTATGAACCGGTGAATACGGCTCTCGAATCGGATTATATCGCTTACTATGATAAAAATACGAAGACTTTATATTTTGAGTTCGACTATTATTCATGGGCATCCGGTCAAACCGAACATTGTATCAGAACTTTGGTTTTTGCAGAATAATTTTCTCCGATACCGGATGCTATTTTAAGGTTAAAACGGTGCCGACAGTTAAAACGGTAATAACGGTTTAAAACTGGACATGCACCGTTCCTTTTTTTATTATCCGGTTTTGGGGGCAAGTCAACAATCGTATGTATGATTTTTATATGCTATTTTCCTTTTAAAAACTCGATTTGTACAATTGTTGTATTTTTTTGCATATATGTTTTATTGAAAGTTAAGGGAATGTCATTCCTTTGTTTAGGTGATTTGAAAAAGGAAAAACCGGGACGTAATAAAGTGGAGGAAAAGGTATTAAACCGATAGGCGGATGAAAATCCGGATGCTAATGATGTACCTCTGCATGGTGTGCTGGTGGGCAGATTGTCTAACCCTAATATGAAAGTGTTATGAAATATGTGATGTGCATTGTATTTTGTTGTCTGCTGTGTCTGGGAAAGGCGCAGCAGAGAGTAACCGGACAGAAACCGGGGATTACGGCTCCACCGCTAGAGCTGAAGCTGAATCCTTTTTACAAGAAATACCTGAATGCCAACGGGATTCATATTATAGCTTCCTGGCGGGTTCCCGATTCGGCGATGTATGCGGCTCACCGTACGTTGACGGCGTTGACCGGATATCTGCCTGCCGGGGTGTTGAAGGCGATGACAGATATCGGTACCCGTGTGGGCGTCATGGCTCGTTATGAAGGTACGACCGATATCCCCGAACATGCTCATTTGGCTCGGGATACTTCTTTGAATTGGGACTTGAGAGCCAGGGGATTAGGAGGAACGAAGTGGTTGCCTTTGACGACTTGTGCCGAAGAAAATATTTTGGGATATCAGATCGATAAATACCATGCCGAAGATATTCTGGTCCATGAATTTGCCCATTCGATTCATTTGATCGGAATACTGACTGTATATCCCGATTTTAATGAACGTCTGAAAAAAGCTTATGATGCCGCTTTGGCTGCCGGAAAGTGGAAAGATACCTATGCCGCGACCAATATCGAAGAGTATTGGGCCGAAGGAGTACAGGATTGGTTTAATGTGAATGCTGAAGTTCCTAAACCGGACGGAAAACATAACCAGGTGAATACCCGCAAGGAATTGAAGGCATATGACCGCGGTTTGTACGATATTTTGAGCGAGTTTTTCCCGGCTACGAACGAGCAGATTAGTTGTCATAAATACATCAATAAATATCGAAAATGAAGAAGAATAATATCGTTTTATTCGGGATAGCGGTGCTTTGTGCATGTTCTGTCCCAAAAGAGCGTCAACCTTTGACCGGTGGACAGTGGGGAGAAATAAAGAACGGTTCTGCCGAAGAGGTCGTTTCTTCAGAAGTGCTCTATTGGCAGGCTCCTCCTGCCAGTAAAGAAGTTTTGCACT
This sequence comes from Odoribacter sp. N15.MGS-14, assembly GCF_000980245.1. NCBI lineage: Bacteria > Pseudomonadati > Bacteroidota > Bacteroidia > Bacteroidales > Odoribacteraceae > Odoribacter > Odoribacter sp. N15.MGS-14. The sequence goes on along the minus strand of NZ_LARE01000023.1, from coordinate 40,826 downwards.
TCTATGATGCAACGGCTCATGACGGTACCCGGAGTTTATGTATTTCAGCCGACGGTTTGGCTAATGGATACTGGAATAACCGGGTGAATCTCAAACCGTGGTCGAAATATCGCTTCAAAGGGTGGATCAAATGTGAAAATGTAGTGGCCGAACCGCAAGGGGGAGCCGGATTCCGCTTGCAGGGAGTCGAGGTACAATTGCCTGATTTTACCGGTACGCAAGACTGGACTTTGGTCAGTTGTGATTTTGAGACCGGAGCGAACGATTGTGTCATCGTATCATGTTTGCTGGGAACAGAAGGAAAAGCAAAAGGGAAAGTATGGTTTGACGATCTTTCGTTCGAATGTCTGGGTACGGAGGTCATCGAAACCAGTATAAAAGTTGATCCGGCAGAGCAAAAGGCGGAGATGTCTCCTTATATTTATGGGCAATTTATAGAACATATGGGGCATTGTATTTATGGAGGTATCTGGGCCGAAATGTTGATGGACCGGAAATTCTGGTATGCTCCGGGGCAAAAAGGTTCTCCCTGGCAGATTGCGGGCACGGATAAAGCGGAAGAAGGTTTATATATGGACGAGACGGCTCCCTATACAGGACGGCATACTCCGGTGTTGAAATCCGACGGTAAACGGATCGCGCTGAAACAGACGCAACTGGGATTACGGCCCGGTATTTCCTGTTCGGGATATATTGTAATGAAAGCCGATCGCGAAATGCCGGTAAAAGTGATGTTGAATTACGGTTCGTTTATTCAGGAATTATCCTTGGAGGTCGGGACTACTTATCGTAAATATCCGGTGCATTTTTCAGCTTTCGATCATAAAGTAAAGGATGCTACTTTTTCGATCTGTCCGCAAAAAGAAGGACGATTATGGATCGGTACGGCTTCTTTGATGCCGGATGATCATATCGACGGCTTCCGGGCGGATGTGCTGGCTTTGCTGAGAGGATTGAAAGCTCCGGTATATCGTTGGCCGGGAGGTAATTTCGTCAGTGGTTATGATTGGCATGACGGGATCGGTGAACGGGATAAACGGCCTCCCCGGAGAAATCCGGCCTGGACAGGAGTGGAATCGAACGATGTCGGGATTCATGAGTTTATGCGATTGTGTGAATTGTTGGATACCGAGCCTTATATTGCTGTAAATGCCGGTTTGGGAGGGGTAAAAGAAGCTGCCGATGAGGTGGAATATTGTAACGGTGCAGAGGATACACCGATGGGTAAATGGCGGAAACAAAACGGACAGGCAAAACCCTGGAAGGTGAAATGGTGGTCCGTCGGGAATGAAATGTTCGGGGATTGGCAACTCGGTTTTATGAGTACGGAGGCTTTTGTGAAAAAACATAACAGTTTTGCAGATGCGATGTGGAAAGTAGATTCTTCTATCCACCTGATTGCTGTCGGAGAAGTGGGCCGGTGGGACGAAATGATTTTGGCTAATTGTGCCGACCGGATGGATTTGGTGAGCGAACATTTTTATTGTCAGGACTGGCATGGCGGAGGACTGATGACACACGTATTGCAAATTCCCCGTAATATTCGCCGGATAGCCGAGGCACACCGGGGGTACCGGAGAGATATACCCGCTTTGGAAGGTAAAGATATCCGTATTTGTATGGACGAATGGAATTATTGGTACGGTCCTCATATCTATGGCGAATTGGGTACCCGTTATTTCTTACGGGATGCTTTGGGGATTGCTGCCGGACTGAATGAGTTCCTCCGTCAAAGCGATATGGTATTTATGGCCAATTATGCACAAACGGTGAATGTCATCGGTTGTATCAAAGCGACGACGACGGATGCTTGTTATGCTTCGACCGGCGAGGTGTTGAAATTATATCGCGAACAATTCGGTACCGTTCCGGTGAAAGTGGACGGAGAGTTACGTCCCCTGGATGTCGCTGCCGCTATCCGGTCTTCCGATCAGGCATTGACTTTATCTGTTATAAATCCGGGCTGGGAAGAAGTGACTTTCGAGCTGGATATACTGGGTGGACAGTTTGAGTATCAGGCAAAAACATGCCGGTTGAACGGAGTGGCGACGATTTATACCCTTACCGGACCCGACGATATGGCTTATAATACACCGGGACAGGAAAGTGTGGTGAAAGTGTCGGAAAAAAGTTTGAAAAATACCAAACAGGTGAAAGTAGGCCCTTTTAGTGCGAATGTGATTGTACTCGGAACAGAGTAAAGAGGTGCAAAGGTAGAATTTGAAAATAATGGAAGTTATGAGAAAATTAATAATAGGATGGTTACTGGTTATAGGGATTGTGTCGGTAGGCCGAGCCTGTGAACATTGTGCGGCCTTGGCTGTCGGGAATGTGGTGCCGGCGAAGGTGAAGTATTTCGGTTTGAAGGATGTCCGTTTGCTGGATAGCCCTTTTAAGAATGCTATGGACCGGAATGCGGCATGGATGCTGGAAATGGATATGGACCGTTTGTTATCGAATTTCCTGAAGAATGCAGGCCTCGAGCCGAAAGGAGAATCTTATGGAAGCTGGGAGTCTATGGGGATAGCCGGGCATACCCTGGGACATTATCTTTCGGCTGTGGCACAACAGTATGCCTCTACCGGAGACGAACGCTTCAAACAACGGGTGGATTATATCGTGCACGAACTGGATAGTTGCCAGCAATATTTTGTGAACGGTTTTATCGGTGGCATGCCGGGGGGAGACCGGGTATTCAAACAGGTGAAAAAGGGGATTATCCGTTCGGCCGGATTCGATTTGAACGGCTTGTGGGTCCCCTGGTACAACGAACATAAAACCATGATGGGACTCAATGATGCTTATCTGTTAGCTGGGAACGAGACTGCTAAAAAAGTGCTGGTGAATTTGGCTGATTACCTGGTGGACGTACTTGCCGGACTGACGGACGAACAGGTACAGACAATGCTGAATTGTGAGTTCGGGGGTATGAACGAGGCATTTGCCCAGGTGTATGCTCTGACCGGAAATAAAAAATACCTGGACGCTTCGTATCGATTTTACCACAGACGATTGATGGAACCGTTGGCAGAAGGGAAAGATATCCTGCCCGGATTGCATTCGAATACTCAGATTCCGAAGATCATCGGTAGTGCACGTCAGTATGAGTTGACCGGAAACTCAAAGGATGAACGGATTGCCGAATTTTTCTGGACAACGATGGTAAATCATCACAGTTATGCTAACGGGGGAAATAGCTCGGGAGAATATCTTTCGACACCCGATAAACTGAACGATCGCCTGACGCATTCTACCTGTGAGACGTGTAATACTTATAATATGCTGAAATTGAGCCGGCATCTGTATGAATGGACCGGAGATCCGAAGTATCTCGACTTTTACGAGAAAGCATTGTATAATCACATCCTGGCTTCTCAGCATCCCGAAACGGGAATGACCTGTTATTTTGTGCCGCTGGCGATGGGAACCCGGAAAGATTTTTGCGATAAATACAATTCATTCACCTGTTGTATGGGAAGTGGTTTTGAAAATCATTCCAAGTATGGGGGGGCGATTTACAGTCACGGTAGCGACGACCGTTCTCTGTTTGTCAATCTTTATATACCCTCGGTATTGACCTGGAAAGAGAAGGGATTGAAAGTGAGGCTGGAAACCGTTTATCCGGAGAATGGACGGGTGACGTTGAAAGTGGTCGAGGGGGAACGTCAGCCTTTGGCTTTGAATCTGCGTTATCCGGTGTGGGCCGGAGAAGGGATCGTGGTGAAAGTAAACGGTACAAAGCAGAAAGTAACATCCAAACCGGGATCTTTCATTACGCTGGAACGGAAATGGAAAGCAGGCGACCGGATCGAATTGAATATACCGATGAATCTTTATACGAAGGAAATGCCGGATAATGCCGACCGGCGGGCTGTGTTCTACGGACCGACTTTACTGGCAGGTGCATTGGGTGAGAAAGAGATAGAACCGATCCGGGGTGTACCGGTTTTTGTTTCACCCGACAAACAGGTATGTAAGTATATCCACCCGGTAAACGGTAAACCACTGACTTTTGAAACCGAAGGTTTGGGTTATCCGAAAGAGGTGACGTTGATTCCTTTTTACAATACCTACGATCAGTATTATACGGTGTATTGGGATGTATTCTCACCCGGGGAATGGAAACAAAAACAGGCGGAATACGAAGCAGAAAGATTGCGGATCGAAGAGTTGAATAAGGTGACTGTCGATTATATCGTGCTGGGAGAAATGCAGCCCGAACGGGATCATAACCTGAGTGCCGGGGAAAGCCGTATCGGAGATTTCAGGGGTAAAAAATACCGGTATGCTTATCCGACCGGATATTTTGATTTCGATATGAAAGTATCCGGGACGGAATCCATGAAGATGATGATGACTTTCTGGGGTGGGGATTGTGGCCGTGATACCTTCGAAATCCTGATCGATGGTGTACGTCTGGAATTGTTCTCTCCTAAAGGTGAAGATGGAAACTTCGTCGAAAATACGATTGTAATCCCTGCTAAATTTACCGAGGGAAAAGATAAAATCCGGGTATCTTTTAAAGGATATGAAGGCAAACGTGTCACTTCCTTGTACAATTGCAGAATGATGCGTTGATAAGTGTAGTTTCAAATTTATGTTGTGTGAATCCGGTAGGAGTGATCCTGCCGGATTTTTTGGCTTTTCTATTTTACCGGTTATTTTTATGCGTTTGTCTGGTTGTATTCATTTCTTTCGTTTCTTATGAAAAAAATAGAAAAATCGGTGGTTAAATGCTCAGAATATACTATTTTTGTTGAAAATTAAACAGCTCATCTTTTAAATGTACTTTATATGGTCAGTATTTCTCATGTTGTAGAAGATATCGTAAAACACCGGCCTTATCTGTCGGAGTCTTTAGCGGCGGGCATTATCAATGTTTCTTCGCTTGCCCGGCAATTGCAGCCCGATGTGGAGAGAGCGTTGCAGAAGGGAGTGAATACCGGGGCTATTGTGATGGCCTTGAATCGGTTGGCGCCTTATTTGCAGGTGCGGGAGCAGGTGCAGTTGAATAAGTTGCTGAGTAATATGGGGGATATTATTCTTAGGAGTAGTTTGTGTGACTATACTTTTAAAAATTCACCTACTCTATTGGATTGCCATATCGAAGTATTGAAAAATCTGGTGAAAAACGATGAGATTTTTTATACGATGGTACAGGGAGTTTTCGAAACCAATCTTGTGATCAGCGACACGATGGAGGAATTGATCGCCGATTATTTTAAAGATGAGTTGTGTCTCTTTAAAAAAAACGGTCTGTCTTCGGTGACGCTGAAATTGCCGAAAGGGAACAGTATGCAGGCCGGTTTTTATTATACCATTATGAAAGAATTATCTTGGGAAGGTATCAATCTGACCGAAGTCATCTCTTCTACCAACGAGTTTACGGTGGTGGTTGATAATGCCTTGATCGATAAAACATTTGTGGTGTTGAAAAATATTGGGAAAAGATAAAATAATCATTAAATATAAAGCGAATAAGATATGTTTGAGAATTTATCGGAAAGACTGGAACGGTCGTTCAAGATATTAAAGGGGCAGGGAAAAATCACAGAATTGAATGTCGCGGAGACCTTGAAGGAGGTGCGCCGATCCTTGTTAGATGCCGACGTCAACTATAAAATAGCGAAGGACTTCACCAATCGGGTGAAAGAGAAAGCTTTGGGTATGAATGTGCTCACGGCTGTCAAACCGGGACAAATGATGGTGAAGATTGTCCACGATGAGTTGGCTGAGTTGATGGGGGGCAAGAATGTCGAAGTAGATATAAAAGGTAATCCGGCGATTATTTTGATGTCCGGTTTGCAAGGTTCCGGTAAAACGACCTTTTCCGGTAAGTTTGCCAATTTATTGAAGAATAAAAAAGGGAAGAAACCTTTGCTGGTGGCTTGTGACGTTTATCGTCCCGCTGCTATCGAGCAGTTGAAAGTATTGGGCGAACAGATCCAGGTGCCTGTATATAGCGATGAGACGACCAAAGATCCGGTAAGGATCGCTTTGGATGCCATTAAACAAGCCAAAGCGAAGGGGTATGATGTGGTGATTGTCGATACGGCAGGACGTTTGGCTATCGACGAGCAGATGATGAACGAGATCGCTGCAATCAAAGAGGCTATTCATCCGAATGAAACCCTGTTTGTGGTCGATGCGATGACCGGTCAGGATGCAGTGAATACTGCCCGCGAATTTAACGAACGGCTGGATTTCAACGGAGTGATTCTGACCAAACTGGATGGAGATACCCGGGGGGGGGCCGCTCTTTCTATCCGTACGGTAGTGAACAAACCGATCAAGTATGTCGGAACCGGAGAGAAACTCGAAGCTTTGGACGCCTTCCATCCCGAACGTATGGCCGACCGTATTCTGGGGATGGGAGATATCGTGTCCCTGGTAGAAAAGGCTCAGGAACAGTTCGATGCCGAAGAAGCCAAAAAATTACAAAAGAAAATTTCCCGCAATCAGTTTAATTTTAATGATTTCCTGAGTCAGATCCAGCAAATCAAAAAGATGGGAAATATCAAAGATCTGGCTTCCATGATTCCCGGTGTCGGTAAAGCACTGAAAGATATCGATATCGACGACGATGCCTTTAAAGGAGTTGAAGCGATTATCTATTCCATGACTGCTGCCGAACGGGAGGATCCGGCCCTGATAAACGGTTCACGCCGTAAGCGAATTGCCGAAGGTAGTGGAACGACCGTTCAGGACGTGAACCGTCTGTTGAAACAATTCGAAGAATCGAAGAAGATGATGAAGATGTTGTCCGGTGGTGGTAAACTGATGCGGAAAATGCCCGGCATGAGACGTTGAGCGACTGTAAGTGATTAACGAAAAGTGAATAGAAGAAATGGAGTTAATAGAGGGGAAAAAAATTGCAGCTCAGGTAAAACAAGAGTTGGCAGATGAAGTAAAACGGATGAAAGCAGCCGGAGCCAAAACACCTCATTTGGTGGCCGTTCTGGTAGGTAACGATCCGGCGAGTGAAACTTATGTGGCCAGCAAAGTAAAGGCTTGCCAGGAGGTCGGTTTCAAGAGCACCGAAATGAGGTATTCGGCCGATATTACCGAAGAACAATTGTTGGCTGTCGTCGATAAGTTGAATCAGGATGCCGACGTAGACGGTTATATCGTACAGTTGCCGTTGCCTCGTCATATCTCTGAGCATAAAGTGTTGATGGCTATCGATCCCGATAAAGATGTGGATGGATTTCATCCCTGCAATGTCGGCAAGATGGTGACCGGTTTGCCTGCCTATCTGCCTGCAACTCCCGCGGGAATCGTAGAGTTGCTGAAACGTTATGAAATACCCACTCAAGGGAAGCATTGTGTGGTGATCGGGAGAAGCAATATCGTAGGTACTCCGATGGCGGTGTTGATGTCACGTAAAGATAAATATGCAGATTGTACGGTGACGATCTGTCATAGCCGTACGCAAAATATAAAAGAAATGACGTTACAAGCCGATATACTGATCGTTGCTTTGGGAAAACCTCATTTTGTGACTGCCGATATGGTAAAAGAAGGTGCGGTAGTGGTAGACGTCGGAATCCACCGGATACCTTCGGATAAAACGAAGTCCGGTTTCCGCCTGGTGGGGGATGTAGATTTTGAAGGAGTAGCTCCTAAATGTTCTTATATCACGCCTGTTCCGGGAGGAGTGGGGCCGATGACTATTGTGTCTTTGCTGCAAAATACCCTTAAAGCTTGCAAGGGACTGGCTGACAAGTAAAAAGTTTTGCTTTTTACTTGTCGTGATCAGTTGCCTTTGCGTTAATCAGGTGTAGTGAATTATGGTGTTGAATTATATCTGGATTTTCTTTTTTGCCGTTGCCTTTATCGTCGCTTTATTTCGTTTAGTGATAGGAGGTGATACGGAAGTATTCAGCGCTATGATGACCTCTACTTTCGATATGTCGAAGACCGGTTTCGAGATTTCCCTGGGGCTGACCGGAGTGCTGACTTTGTGGATGGGGATCATGAAAATCGGTGAACGGGGGGGGGCTGTGCAGGTGATGTCAGGAATGATCAATCCGTTTTTCCGCCGTCTTTTCCCTGGGCTGCCTCAGGATAGTCCTGCCCATGGGTCCATTATGATGAATCTGGCTGCTAATATGCTGGGCTTGGATAATGCTGCTACACCGATGGGATTGAAAGCGATGCAGCAAATGCAGGAGGTCAATACCCGGAAAGATGCGGCTTCGAATGCTCAGATTATGTTCCTGGTATTAAATACTTCAGGACTGACGATCGTACCGGTGTCGATCATGGTATATAGGGCCCAATTGGGGGCTGCTAATCCGACCGATATTTTTATTCCTATCTTACTAGCCACTTATTTTTCTACTTTGGCTGGTTTGATCGCTGTCGCTATTTATCAAAAGATCAATTTGTTCGATAGAGTGATTCTGGCTTATTTGGGAGGAATTTCGGCTTTGATGGCGGGAGTGATCTGGTATTTTTCAACCTTGGATAAAGAAGAGGTAACCGTTGTTTCGAATGTCGCCAGTAACATCATTCTGTTCGGTATCATCATGGTATTTATCGGGATGGCGGCCTGGAAGCGGATCAATGTGTACGATGCTTTTATCGAGGGGGCTAAGGATGGATTCGCTACTGCTGTAAAGATCATTCCTTATTTGATCGCGATTTTGGTGGCGATCGGGGTATTCAGGGCTTCCGGGGCTATGGAAGTGGTGATGTCTGCGATTACCCGGGGGATAGAAGGACTTGGTTTTAATGCCGACTGGGTGGATGCGCTGCCGACAGCTTTGATGAAACCGCTGAGTGGAAGCGGTGCCCGGGGGATGATGATCGATACCATGAAGACTTTCGGGGCCGATTCATTTGCCGGACGTTTGGCTTGTACTTTCCAGGGGGCGACGGATACGACTTTTTATATCATTGCTGTTTATTTCGGGGCGGTGGGGATCCGGAATACCCGTTACGCTGTTCCGTGTGGACTGATTGCCGATTTAGCAGGGATTATTGCTGCGGTCGTGATCGCCTATTTGTTTTTTGCCTGAAAATTTTTCTAGTTCAAAAATCTGTATATGAAAAAGGTGGTTGTCGGTATGAGCGGAGGGGTCGATAGTTTTGTGACCGCTTTATTGTTACGCCGGCAAGGGTATGAAGTGATCGGGGTGACCCTGGAATTGTGGGAGAAAAATGATTTAAGCGGTGTGAGAGACAGTTGTGAAAAACTGAATATCCCTTTCCTCTGCCGGGAAGGACATGAACTATTCAGGCAGCAGGTGGTTGATCCTTTCGTAAAAGCTTACCGGTCGGGTCTTACGCCGAGTCCTTGCTGCATTTGTAACCGCCGGGTAAAGTGGATATTGTTACAGCAGGTGGCTGATGAGTTGGGAGTGGAGTATATCGCAACGGGACATTATGTCAGGATTGTCGAACGGGAGGGAAGATTTTATATCCGGAAAGGGATCGATCCTCAGAAGGATCAGTCTTACTTTTTGTGGGGCCTGCCTCAGGCGCTTTTAAGAAGAGCGTTGACCCCTTTGGGTGAATATACCAAAAAACAAGTGAAGGAGTGGGCGGCCCGGAATGGATACGAGCAGATGGCCCGGAGACGGGAGAGCATGGGGATATGTTTTCTGAAAAATAAGGATTACCGTGATTTTATAAAGGATTATCCTATAAAAGACTTCCGACAGGAAAGTGGAGAAATTATTGACGATAAAGGACGGGTATTGGGCGTACATGCCGGAATCTTGAATTATACGGTTGGACAGAAACGGGGGATTCCCGACCGGACCGGAGTTCCTATGTATGTCCGGGAGATCGATGTGGAGAGGAACAGTATTATTGTTGCTCCCAAATCCGGGTTATATACTTCTGTGCTGACAGTCGGGCAGGTGGAGGCAGTGTACTTTGGGGATTTGTTGGCTGCCGGGGTAGAAATCAAAATCCGGGGGTTGGGATTAAATCCGAGGGGAAATATCCGGGCTGAACGTTTGAGCCCTGACCGCTTGAAAGTGGTCTTAAGTGAGCCTGCCTGGGCCGTTGCTCCGGGACAACCTGTTGCTTTTTACCACGAAGATATTTTATTGGGTGGAGGAATTGCTGAAAAAGATGAAAAGCTGTAAGTCAAAATATTATTTCTAAACCGGGGCGTATGGGAAAATTGAAGCGGAAAAAAATCTAAGAAATATGTACAGGAATATTGCAGATTCCAGGAAATTTGCTTTCCTTTGCAGCGTCAAATACGGGTGTAGCTCAGTTGGTAGAGCACTGGTCTCCAAAACCAGGTGTCGGGAGTTCGAGCCTCTCCACCCGTGCACTGAAACGCTATCTTTTCAGATAGCGTTTTTTAGTGCTGTTCTCCCTCTTTCCGGTTTAGCTGTTATTCGAAGGGACTTCCACATACGCCTGTTGGTGCTGATCTACAAAAAGCTTGTTACGCTCCGGGTGTTGTTTGCGCTGAGACTCGTAATTGGCAAACAGCAAAAGTACAAGAATGTATATGGCTATGTGAAGCCAATGCCTGATTTTTTGGAAGTTAGGTTTTGTTTTCATCCGAATCGTGTTTTATTATATAGATGCATCCTGTTTTATTACGTTGCGTCAAGATCGACATTTTTTTCATAAAAGATTTCATTCCTCGTAAAATTAAAGAAATATTAACTAAAAAGATAGTTTATTCCAGCTGACTTTGGTTTCATGTTATCAAGGAAATAGGTATTTATTGTACTTTTGTAACCGCTGTAACTAAAAAATAGTAGGTTTAATTTTTTTTCTTTCTATTCCGATTCCGGGCTTTATACCGTCAGACCGGTTCGCCTGGAACGGTCCGGTAAGGCTTTCCTTCACTGACCGGCGGAACTCCTCACTCCGTTCGTCAGACACCACCGGTCGGGCGTTCGGAAAACCTAACCGGACCCTCGTTCCCGCTCCAATGGTCTTCCGGCATAAAACCCTGCATCTCACGGCAGAGCTAACCGGCAAAGAAAATACAACCGGAAATTTGCAGCAGCAGGAAGACGGACCGTCCGGATTATTTCCAGTGAGAATAAGCTTTCTTAAATCAAGACTGGTCTGCAATTCAGTGATAACGTTAGTCGGAGGTGCTCGGGATTGGCGACCATTGGAGCTCTGGCGAGTGTCGTCTTGCTTTTTCTGAACGCCCGACCGGTGGTGTCTGACGAACGGAGTGAGGAGTTCCGCCGGTCAGTGAAAGAAAAAGGTAGACGACCGACAGAAGCGACCGGGTCGCCAATCCCGAGCACCGAAGACGAATTAGTAATGAAATAAACCTAGAATTATTTTGTTACAGTATAAAACCTGGATAAATTGTCAGGCTGGATCAAGGAAGACAGTAGTCCGGGCATTGGGTTCTATCGGTTTAAAGGCTGTCGTTTTGTCTTGAATATTTGCATTGATTATGTCAATTTGACAAAATAATGATAAAAAGTTTGCTGAAACCTTTCATTCGGAGAATCGGTATAAGATTTGTAATCACTCTATAAGTGAAAGGAGAGATAGACAATGAATACAAATAATTATACGATCAAGTCGCAGGAGGCTTTGCAAAATGCAGTGCAGCTTGCGCAGAGTAAAGGGCAACAGGCCATCGAGACCGGGCATTTATTGAAAGCCGTGATCAATGTCGGTGAGAATGTTACTCATTTTATTTTCAATAAACTGGGAGTCAATAGCCATAATCTGTTATCGGCACTCGACCGGATTATCGATAGCTATCCCAGGGTTTCGGGCGGAGAAGTATACTTATCGCCGGATAGTAACAAAGCTCTGGAGAAGGCGACCCGTTTGGCGAAAGACATGGGTGACCAGTATATTTCGCTGGAACACATCTTATTGGGATTACTGGATAACCGGGATCAGGTGGCTCAATTGTTGAAAGATAGCGGTTTGACAGAGAAAGAGACCAAAGAAGCGATTGCGGAGCTTCGGAAAGGATCGAAAGTCAACTCTCAATCGGCAGAAGAGAGTTATGATGCCTTGGGGCGGTATGCTATAAATTTGAACGAACGTGCACGGAACGGTAAATTAGATCCGGTGATCGGGCGGGACGATGAGATACGGCGGGTGTTGCAGATTTTATCACGTCGTACGAAGAATAATCCGATACTGATCGGTGAACCGGGTGTAGGTAAAACAGCGATTGCCGAAGGATTGGCACAGCGTATTGTGAATGGGGATGTCCCTTCCAATCTGGCTTCGAAACAGATTTTTTCGCTGGATATGGGTGCATTGATCGCCGGAGCTAAATATAAAGGTGAATTCGAAGAGCGTTTGAAGGCAGTGGTCAACGAAGTGCTGGCTTCCGAAGGCGAGATTATCTTATTTATCGATGAGATTCATACTTTGGTCGGAGCCGGAAAGTCGGAAGGTGCTATGGATGCTGCCAATATTTTGAAACCGGCTTTGGCACGTGGTGATCTGAGAGCTATCGGAGCGACGACCCTGAATGAATATCAGAAGTATTTCGAACAGGACAAAGCGTTGGAGCGTCGTTTCCAGAAGGTGATGATCGACGAACCGGATGTGATGAGTGCTATCAGTATTATGAGGGGGCTGAAAGAGAAATATGAAAATCACCATAAGGTGAGAATTACCGACGATGCGATTATCGCTTCAGTGGAATTGTCCCACCGGTATATTTCCGATCGTTTCCTCCCGGATAAGGCTATCGACCTGGTCGATGAGGCTGCAGCCAAATTGCGGCTAGAGATGAATTCGGTGCCGGAAGAAATCGATGAACTCGACCGGAAGATCCAGCAATTGGAAATCGAGAAGGAAGCCCTGAAACGGGAAGGAACCAGCAAAAAATTGTCGGATATCCAGAAAGAATTGGCCGATTTGAACGATGAACGTACAAAACTCAGGGCACAATGGGAGTCTGAGCGTTCTCTGATTGATGAGATACAGAAAAATAAGGATGCTATCGAACAGTATAAATTCGAAGCAAGTCGTGCAGAGCGGGAGGGTGACTATGGTAAGGTGGCCGAATTGCGTTACGGTAAAATCAAGGAAGCCGAACAACGGATCGAGGTGGTTAAGAAAAAATTAGCCGATATGAAACATGGTGAATCCCTGATCCGTGAAGAGGTGACCTCCGACGATATCGCTGCTGTAGTTTCGAAATGGACAGGTATTCCAGTCAACCGGATGATGCAAAGTGAGCGGACGAAGTTATTACATTTGGAAGAGGAATTGCATAAGCGGGTAGTGGGGCAAGAAGTGGCTATCGCTGCTTTGGCCGATGCTGTCCGGCGAAATAGGGCAGGGTTACAGGATGCCCGTCGGCCGATCGGGTCATTTATCTTCCTGGGAACTACCGGAGTGGGTAAAACCGAGTTAGCGAAGGCATTGGCAGAGTTTTTATTCGACGATGAGACGCAGATGACCCGTATCGATATGTCGGAATACCAGGAGAAACACTCTGTATCCCGATTGATCGGAGCTCCTCCGGGATATATCGGATATGACGAAGGTGGACAGTTGACCGAAGCAGTACGGCGGAAACCTTATTCGGTGGTGCTGTTGGATGAGATCGAGAAAGCACATCCCGATGTGTTCAATATCCTGCTGCAAGTGCTCGACGATGGTCGTTTGACCGATAATAAAGGACGTACTGTAGATTTTAAAAATACCATTGTTATCATGACTTCGAATATCGGCGCTCATATTATTCAGGAAAGATTGAAAGACCTGAATGAGAAGAACCGTGATCAGGTATTGGAGACTACCAATAATGAGGTATATGAATTGCTGAAACAAACCATACGTCCGGAGTTCCTCAACCGTATCGATGAGGTGATTATGTTTACCCCCTTACAGAAGAACGAGATTGTGGATATTGTCCGCTTGCAAGTGAAATCATTGCAGAAGATGTTGGCTAACAACAGTATTACCATCGAGGTTACCGATAAAGCTGTGGAATGGATAGCTCAGGAAGGGTATGACCTTCAATTCGGTGCCCGGCCTGTGAAACGGGTGATCCAGCGGAATTTGCTGAACGACCTGTCTAAACAGATTCTGGCAGAAAAGATTACCAAAGACAACCAGATTGTAATCGATGTGAAAGACGATCATATTGTCTTTACTAATAAATAACGGTAACGCTAAAGGAGACGGTAACAACGGTTCTGGATACAGACTGTTGTTACCGTTTTTTTTATGTGCCAGGACTGTTTCGGAGGTCCGGGGTGAAAGTAACCTTGGGCTTTCTTTATCGTAAAATTCGGATAGGCCGTTGAGGGAAAAATGAGTTTTAACAATATTTTTTTAATTTCTAAGGGGCGATATTTGCAAATTTCCTTTATATTTATAAAAATCTTATTTATATCGTATATAAACTTATAAATATTATCTATATGCATACATCTGATATTGGTTTGATCGGCCTGGCAGTGATGGGGGAAAACCTGGCACTCAACTTCGAGAGTAAGGGATTTACAGTTTCGGTATTTAACCGTTTACATCCCGGGAAAGAAAATGTGGTCGATCGTTTTCTTCGTGGCCGTGGTGCAGGTAAACATTTTATCGCTACTTACTCGATTCCGGAGTTAGTTGCTTCCCTGAAGCGGCCGAGGAAGGTGATGATGATGATCCGGGCCGGAGCTCCGGTCGATGAGATGATTCAGGAATTGTTACCTCATCTCGAGCCGGGAGATGTCATTATCGATGGAGGAAATTCCGATTTTAGGGACACGGAACGGCGGGTGAAAGAGGTGGAAGCCCGGGGAATGCTTTATGTGGGAACGGGGATTTCGGGTGGAGAAATCGGAGCTTTGACAGGCCCCTCGGTAATGCCAGGCGGTTCTCCGGCAGCCTGGCCGCTGGTGAAGGATTTACTGCAGGGGATCGCTGCCAAATTGGATGAAGGTACGCCTTGTTGTGAATGGATAGGAAGCGGTGGGGCCGGGCATTATGTAAAAATGGTGCATAATGGAATCGAGTACGGAGATATGCAATTGATCGCTGAGAGTTATTTTATGTTGCGGAAATACGGACAGTTGGAGAATGACGAGATTGCCGATATTTTTGCCGGATGGAATAAAGGGGAACTCAATAGTTATCTGATTGGAATTACGGCCGATATTTGCCGGGTAAGAGATACGGACGGAGGATATTTACTGGATCGTATTTTGGATATTGCCGGACAAAAGGGTACCGGTAAGTGGACTGCCGAAGCTGCTCTTGAGGAAAGCGATCCGTTGACTTTGATCACAGAGGCGGTACATGCCCGTTTCCTCTCGGCCATGGCCGACGAACGCTCGAAGGCGTCGGCTCTGTATCGAAGTGAAAATAATGATATTCATGAACATGCCGGTTTACCGGATTTATTGCGACACGCCCTATATGCTTCGAAATTGATTTCTTATGCACAGGGATTCTCTTTGTTGAAAAAAGCTTCCGAGCATTATCAATGGAATTTAGATTACGGCATGTTGGCTAAAATTTGGCGGAAGGGCTGTATTATCCGTTCCGTTTTTCTGGAGCAAATTACCCGGGCTTATCACGCTTTACCCGGTTTGGAAAACTTACTTTTCGACGATTTTTTCCGAAACCGAATACTCGAGGCTTTGCCTGCATGGAGAAAGATTACGGCCGACTGTCTGTTGAGTGGCATTCCGATTCCTTGCATGGCTGCCGCTTTGACGTATTTCGACGGTTTGCGGACAGAACGTTCTTCTGCAAATCTGATTCAGGCGCAACGGGATTATTTCGGTGCTCATACGTATGAAAGGACAGATATGGAGAGAGGACAATTTTTCCATACCGATTGGAATGAAACGGGAGGGAATGTTTCAGGAACTTATAATGCTTAGTAGATGAAGTTTAAAAGTTATTAATCGAGGATTATGATAAAACCAGATGGACAAATATTGGTCATTTTCGGGGCTTCCGGAGATTTGACGAAACGTAAATTATTGCCTTCGTTGTATGAGTTGTTTGCTCGGGATATGCTGCCTGAAAATTTTGTGATTTTAGGTGTTGCGAGGACTCCTTTCTCGGATGAGGAATTCCGGATACAGCAGAAAGATAATCTGAAGGCTTTTTTGAAAGGGAAACATCCTGAAGCTAAACAATTGGATGCTTTTCTGGAAAGGGTACATTATTTAGGATTCAATTCGGATGAAGCGGCCGAGTATCATTTGCTGGTTGAGAAGATTGCCGAATTACGGAAAGCAAAAGATATTCCGGATCATCTGATTTTTTACCTGGCGACTCCACCGCAAAAATATGGCCCGATTGCAGAAGCGCTGCGTAAAAGTAAATTGAATAAAGCGTCGGAAGAAGGAGGTTGGAGGCGGATTATCGTCGAGAAACCTTTCGGGAGCAGTTTGGAAACGGCACAAGCACTGAATAAACAACTGTGTTCGATCTTCGACGAAGAAGATATTTACCGGATCGATCATTTCCTGGGGAAAGAGACGGTACAGAATATACTCGTGCTTCGGTTTGCCAACCAGATTTTCGAGTCGTTGTGGAATCGGAATTACATCGATTCTATCGAAATTTATGCGGCTGAAAAATTAGGGGTAGAAAACCGGGGAAAATATTATGAAGGGGCCGGAGCATTGCGGGATATGATACAAAATCACCTGATGCAGTTGATGGGGTTCGTTGCTATGGAAGCTCCTTCGGCTTTCGATGCCAACCTGATGCGCGATGAAGTGGCGAAGGTGTTCAGGGCTTTGCATCCCCTGTCACCCAATGATGTGATTCGGGGACAGTATATTGCCGGAAAAGCAGGAGAGGAGAGTGTGGTCGGCTACCGGGAGGAAAATGGAGTTGCGGCGGATTCTACGACAGAGACGTATATCGCTATGCGCTTTTTTATAGATAATTGGCGTTGGGGAGGGGTACCTTTCTATTTTTATACGGGGAAACGCATGCAAGAATCCCGGTCTGAAATCGTGATTCATTTCAAGAATGTTCCGCATCGTTTGTTCAGCGGAATTTGTCCCCGTTCTTCTTGTAATGAGTTGATACTGAAAGTGGATTCGCCGGAAAGTATTTCGTTGAAATTCGGGTTGAAAGTTCCGGGATCGTTCTTCGAAGTTAAACAGGTGAGCATGAATTTCGCTTATGATTCGTTGTGTAATACCTATATTGCTAATGCTTACGAGCGTTTGTTGCTGGATGCGATGCAAGGGGATTCTACTTTGTATACCCGCACGGATGCCCTGGAATTAAGCTGGCGTTTTATCGATCCAATCCTGAAAGAATGGGCCAAAGATCCGGCCAAAGGGTTAACTTTCTATCCTGCCGGTAGTAATGGGCCTGAAGAACGGAAATGGTTATTGCATTATTCATTATAAAAGGTAACGATAGATAAAACGGGAACAAGAGAACTGTTTTCCCGTTTTATCTGTTTTTACCTGTTTTCACCGTAAATTTTATGGAAGAACTGACCCTGACGACACCTTCGATTTTGTTCTCGGCGATTTCGTTGATTATGTTGGCTTATACGAATCGTTTTTTGGCTTATGCATCGGTGATCAGGAGCTTGAAAACAGAACACGAACAAAATCCGACCCCTATGGCACAACGGCAGATCGACAATTTGCGGAAAAGGTTGTATATGGCTCGCTCGATGCAAATTTTCGGAGTATCCAGCTTGCTGTTGTGCGTGGTTTGTACGCTGTTTATCTATGTGGGATGGCAATTGGTTGCTGTATATACCTTCGGAGTGGCTTTACTCTTGTTGGTGATTTCTCTCGCTATCTCTATCCGTGAGTTACTGATATCGGTGAAGGCACTTGAATACCGATTGGATAATGTAAAAATTAAAAAGGAGGGGGAAGAGAGTTGTTGAGTTAAAAGAGTTACTGAGTTAAAAGAGTTGCTGAGTTGCTGAGTTGCTGAGTTGCTGAGTTACTGAGTTGCTGAGTTACTGAGTTGCTGAGTTACTGAGTTGTTGAGTTATAGAGTTGAAAGAGTTGAAGGGGTATAGATAGTTGGATCAGAAGAATTTTTTAGATACTGATTATTTAATCCCAATAACAGAATGATTCAAATAATACTTAAATTTACCTTCCTTTCACAAATTTTCCCAGATCAACAGCATGGCAATTTAGTCATTCATCAACTCTTTTCAACTCAGTATCTCTTTCAACTCAATAACTCAGCAACTCTTTTAACTCTCTCAACTCTTCACTCCTGTCTATCGATTTGTTGCAAAGCGAAGGCGTATGCTCCGAGTGAGATGGCACGGCTGGCACCCAGTTTTGAGATGGTGATACCGATGCGTTTCATAGGGTCGTAGACTACTGATTTATCGGTTCCGTATATTTTCAGTTCGCGGGACCCTCCTTTGGCAAATTCGACGAATTCATTGAAATCATCCAGGTCGTATACTTTAAACTGAAGCCGGCTAATGGTTTCACCGTTCATGCGTTGTAGTTGTCCCCTCATTTCTTTTAATAAAGCAGGCATGATATATTTACGGGCTGCGGTAATTCCGCCGCCGATGACGATCAGGCCGTCGATCAGTGTTGCTGCGGTTGCCATAGCATCTCCGGCGATTTCTCCGTAGTCTTCAAAAGTTTTTAGGACGGCTTCCCGATTCCCCTCCCGGGTCCCTTCTGCGATATCGAACATATCTTTGGGTTCGAGGTTGTGATCGGTATCTCCGGAATTTTTGGCATATTCACGTTTTAAAGCATGGATCGCCACACCATCTTCACAGATCACGTCGGGGTATTTTTTATTTCTCAGGCAGAAAGTCTCCACACAAGAGTTATCTCCGATGTGCATTTGTCCGTTGACGGTAAATCCGAATCCGAATCCGGTTCCCCAGGTATATCCCAATAAATTTTTATAGCGTTTGGCACTGTTCAGACGTTCCAGTTTGGAGTTGATTTCGGGCAATGCTCCGGCAAGTGCCTCCCCGTAAGCAAATAAATCTGCGTCGTTGTTGATAAATACAGGTATCCCGAATTTGTCTTCCAAAAAAGGACCGAGGGCAACCCCATCCCGGAAAGAAGGGAAGTTAGGCAGATAACCGCCGATGATTCCGTTGGGATAGTCGGCCGGACCGGGGAAAGCAAAGCTGATGGCTACCGGTTTTTCATCCAGAGCGTTGATTACTTCCCGAAATCCTCTTTCCAACGTTTCCAGGCATTGACCCAAATCATGTGAATTGGAAGGAAGAGAAATCGGTTTGATCACATCCTGATTGCCCCGGATAGCTCCGAAAACAAAATTAGTCCCTCCGGCATCGAGGGTAATTACTGTTCTTTTATCAGTTTGATACATTATACTTTTGTTTAAGTTTATAAATGAGATATAAAAATATAGTCTTATTGCACCTACTAAAACAGGTAAAATTACAAAAAATCTTTAATTTTCAGGATTATTCCGTTTTTTCTCTGTTTGAGTCAAGGAGATCGGATGGGTGAACCAAAAGCAAGACCCTTCGCCCTCTTTGGAGTTTACACCGATTTGTCCTCCCATTTGTTTTACCAGACTTTTGCAAATCGATAATCCTAAACCTGTACCTTGAACGAAAGTATTTAATTTGACGAAACGGTCGAATATGACTTTTTGTTTTTCTTCGGCAATGCCTTGGCCGGTATCACAGACATAGAGTTTGAGTTCATGATTCGGCAAGAGTTCATATCCCAGTGTAATCGTACCTTGTGAAGTAAATTTCAGCGCATTGTTGATGAAATTCGAGAGTACCTGAATCACCCTGTTTTTGTCACTGGTTATGTAATAAACCGGGGATTGTTCATCGAATATCAATTTGACTTGATGATTTTTAATCTTGATACTGTAAGACCGGACAATCTCATTGCAGAGTTGATAAACATTTACCCGGTCGTTGATAAATTTGAAAGTCCCTGCTTCAATTTTAGAAAGATCGAGGATATCTGAAATCAATTGTAGTAACAATTCATTATTTTCTTGTACAATCTTCAAATAACCGAAACGTTCTTCCCGGTCGTCCGACTCGGCCAACAAATCGGAGAAACCGACGATTGCATTTAGGGGTGTCCGGATTTCATGGCTCATGTTAGCGAGGAAAGCAGATTTCAAACGATCACTTTCTTCTGCCCGCTCTTTGGCTTCGATCAGGCGTTGTTCGGTTTCTTTCAATTCGGTGACATCATAATTGACACAGATCATGTCCAGCTTTTGGGGATCATCGTTCATTGTGTTACGGATTACATTGATCCGCGTCCATTTGTTGCCTTCGGCAGTGGTGATTCTCAAGTCTTTGAAAAAGCTTTCGATTACTCCGGCTTTCACTTGCTGGATGGACTTCAGGATATAATCCCGGTCTTCAGGGTGTACGTGTTTGTATACACCGATGATTTCAGAGAGGGGCGTCGTTGCTTCTTCTCCCAGATTATAATACCATTGAGGGATCCCATAGCCGGTACGTGTCCAGATGTCGAATCTACAATATCCGATTTTGCCGAATTTGCTGACCATAGAGAACGAACTTTCGAATTCTGCCAGTTGGCTATATACTTGTGTGATTTCGGTATTGTCGATATTGATTAACAGGTAATTGATCAGATTTCCCTGAGAGTCGTAGAGTTCTGTTGCAGTTGTGTATATTTCAAGAAGACCGTTTTTCTTCGATGAATAATAATTTTTGATTGTAGAGAAAGGATATTTGATGCGGAAAGTAATGGCTTCTTTACGGCGCAACGCTTCGATAATATGTAAAGGAAGATTCGGATTTTCGAACAAATTGACTCCTAGTACCGTCTCTTTGTTAGCGATTCCGAAAATTTCCATATCTTTGGTATTCAGGTCTATCAGGAAACCGTTTTTGTCGTAAAGTTCAATTCCGGCTGGTAAATTGTCGTAAATATTACGCAGAATTTTTTCACTGCGGTCCAAAGCCTGATGAGTATTGAAAGTTTCCGTTATATCTGAAAACAGATAGATGACTTCGTCGGGACGGGTCATGTAGGAAATGAAATGAAAATATTTATTGATTCTGCTGACAAAATGGGTATCGTCCAGATAATCCTTGTTGGGTGACAGTGTTGTTAATTGGAGGAGATTGGATGAAAAATCCAAGCCTAGCGAGCTGGCCCGAAGACCGTTGAAGTTTGATTTTCCGGTGATTTTTTTAGCAGCCAGATTGGCGTCGGTAAACAACAGGTCTACGGGATTTTGTTGTTGATCGTAAAGAATCCGGGCACGTAGATAGCCCAGTGGCATATGTTTGTATAGATTTTGCAGATAATCCCTTTCGGTTTGTGCCTCTTGCCGGGATTTTTGAAGCTCTATGCAAATATTGATGATATTGACCAGGGAAGTAAACCATTGACAATCTTCATCGCTCCACTGATGAAAATCTTCAACTACGTCGATTCCTACATATCCCCAAGCTCCCTGAGGAGATACCAGAGGTACGACGATAAGTGATTTTATCGATTGTAAAGCTAAAAATTCTTTTTCGGAAGCAGCTTCTTCCGGTAAGTCGTCCAGAGTGGATAAGACGATAGAATGTCCCGACATGATTTGTTCGGTCCACCAGACATTATCGGTGGTCGCCAGGTCGGTGATCAGTGTCTGTTCCTTCTCTATATTGTTATCTACTACTTCAAAAGTACAAGTCTGTGTTTTGATTTCGGAATCGTATTCGATGATATATGCCCGTCCTGCCTTGAATACCTGAAGAATATCCTGCAAGATTTTATTAATGATTTCGGATGTATTGTTGTTTTGCAGAAAAGACAGTAAGGTATATGAAATATTATTGAGCTGATACAAGAGATTATTTATCCTTAATGCAGCTGCTTGCTCGGATTTGGTCGTTTCCGGACTATCGACAATTTGTATCGAGCCTGTGATAATAGAATCGCCATGTGCATTTTTTTCCTGATGAAGTTTTTTGATATGAATCCAAATTTCTCCTTTCGGGCAAAGAATCGGGAAGGTCATATCGTAGACGTAAGGTTGTTCTAAAGTTGCGATTTCTTCACCGATCCGGAAACGGAAATCGGTACGGACCCTGTTCAGAAAATCTGCAAAAGACAATCGATCGGATGGTAAACCTGTCAATTCCATTATCTGTTTTGAAAAAAAATAGGTCTGGAGTCGGTAATCTGCTTTCCACCATCCAGTGCGAGTATCTGAGAGAATACGATTCATCAGTTCGTATTCTTCTAATGTAATTTCTGGCATTACTTTAAAACTTGTTTAATAATTCGAAGATGCGCACAATTAACAATAACGCACCAAATATAAACAATTGTAAGGAATTAGGGGGTTAAAATATGTAAAAGCGGGAACAATGGATAAAATGGAAAGAGGGGAAAGAATTTCAGCAGTTATAAGGGTTACAAGGGTTTCAAAAGTTTGAAAAAGGAACGCCGGGACGGACCTTTCGTCCCATTTTCGGAAAAAACTAAAAAAGCCACCTTAATAGTGGCTTTTTGCTCCTCAGGTAGGACTTGAACCTACGACCTACGGATTAACAGTCCGCCGCTCTAACCAACTGAGCTACTAAGGAATCACTTTTGAAGTAAAGAACTCCGCTCCTCAGGTAGGACTTGAACCTACGACCTACGGATTAACAGTCCGCCGCTCTAACCAACTGAGCTACTAAGGAATATTTCTCAAAAGCGATGCAAAGATATGGCTTTTTTTGAAAGTGACAAAATTTCATCAGAAAAAAAATGATTTTTTGTTTTTTTTACAAAGGAATAAATTAAAGTGATTAATTTGAAAGGAGTTGTAAAAAAGCTAAATTTGTCACGATTCATTATTCATGAAAAATTAATGTGTGTGGGTATTCGATTAATAATATCGGTGACATTTTTGTTACTGGTGGTGTCTGTCCGTTTACAGGCGCAGGATACGAAGGTATCTCATCCATTTATGTGGAAATCTTTTAATAATCCGGCCTATTCAGGTTTTGATGGATTAGCGGGTGTGAATATCGGTATGCAACGGTCATATTGGAGTAAGCCGTTGGATTTCAGGTCTTATTTTGTTTCGGCAGATTATGCCTTTCAGGAGAAAAGGACTTTCGGCTTGGGAGGTCTCTCTCTGTTTTATCAACGCGATCAGGAAAGTTCGGTGATGTATGTGACCCAGCTGTTTGCTGCCGCCTTGTCGGCCCGGGTGAAACTGTCACGTTCTACGGTGTTGCAGGTCGGTCTGCAACCTAGCCTATATTGTAAAAGCGTGGATCCCTCGAAGTTGACACTGGGAGATCAGTTCGATCCTTTTTACGGTCAGATTTTGGATATCTCCCCTGAGTTGATGAGTTTTTATGCCGATAAAGTGACGATATTCGATATGGCCGCCGGTATTTACGGTCAGACCGATTTCAATGTGGCCTGGCATGGGGTGGCTAGTTTGGAGTATGGGTTTTCTGTATATCATATCATAGAATCCACTCAGTCGTTTTTATCCGAACACGGGTCTGCTTCTTCCGAAGAAAATCTGTTGAATCGCCGGTATTCGGGATATGTTTCGTATGCACATCCTTTTGCTTTAGGGAATCAGATCAATACAGTGCTTTCTCCGTACGTAATGGTCGATGTGCAGTCGGTTATGCGGAATTTACAATTCGGAGTTTGCTGGGAGGAAGAACGTTTCGGACTGATCGGTCTGGGGGTCCGGGGAGATCAATTCGAAGGATTGCAGGTAGGTACCTTGTTAGTACATTTAGGAGTGAATATTCCGGGAGGACGTGATTCCGGATGGAAGATCGGTTATACCTGTGAAGTCCCGACCCATCAAGGGACGATGTATCAAAATACCAGTCATTCTTTATCGTTGCATTGGTATTACAGGATAGTTCCCAAACGTTGCATCCAGCGTTTCGATAATTCGCCGAACAATAGTAAGAGAGCCAGAATGAAACGGAAGAATAAGGCTTTTCATTTTTAAAATCCGCCGATCACAGGCGAATAAAAAGGATCAGATATGAAAAATCAGAAAAAATGCAGAAAAGGGATATACCGCTTAGCTTTACTACTTACTGTTTTGTGCTCGGCAGTAGGTGGTTATGCCCAGACTCAGGACGATTTGAAATTGGTCGATCCCGGCGGGTTTAAGTTGTGTAATGGAGATGCTGTGAACGGACAAAAGTTGACGGTTTACAATCAATGTGTGCATGAGGGCTTCAAAAAAGGAACTTTTAAAGTAGATTGGGGAGATGGCTCTGCTGTCGAAGAATGGGGAACCGAAGAGACGATGGAGCATGTTTATAGGGAATTCAAAGTGTTTAAACTGAAATTTTCCTGGACTTCATCGGATGGCAGTAAAGTACTCGAAAAAAACTATGATGTACTTCGGCTGAATAAGCCGGATGTCGCATTGAAAGTGAATGAAAAAGGTACTTGTTACGGTATGGAGTCTGAAATAAAAATTATCGATTATGATAAACAGACTTCCGGTACCGTTTATGTCGTGAATTTCGGAGATGGGCGTGATACGACTTTAACACAGGCAGAGATGATGAAAACAATGGGATCGGTGAAACATACTTTTCAGACCGATAATTGCCCGATAACGGTGGAATTGGAGGCTCGGAACGAGTGTTCGGACTACATGTTACCTTTACAGACGACCGTGACAACAGCCGTGGTTATTCCCCCGGAAGCGGCTTTTGATTTCGTAGCCCCGGGGTGTACCGGTTATCCTGTTCAGGTAATAAACCGTACGATTGAAGGACGGGATGTTTACTGTAATACAATAGCAGAATATATCTGGAAATTTGGAGATAAACCTTCTGTGTTCGAAAAATATCCTCAGGTGATATTCGATACGCCGGGAGAATATGAAGTACGCTTGATCGCTTCTACAGGGGGGCTGGAATGTTCCAACGATACAATCGTAAAAGTGATCAGTGTGATACAATCGCCGGAAGTCGGTTTTACAGTCGATAGGGATACCGTCTGTTCGGGCGAAAGTGTTGTATTTACCGACCATTCTAAAGGGGAAAATCCACAGTATTATTGGAATGTTACCGGTAGGCAGACAAATGATTTTGTTTTTATAAACGGCACTAGCGAGAAGTCGGAGAATCCGGTCATTCAGTTCAACGGCTACGGGGAATACGTGGTTGCACTGACTTTGACAAACGAATGTCCTCAAAATGTAAAAGATACGACTATTATCGTACGGAAGGATCCCGAGATTGTGGAGGTTACCTGGCCGGTGTCTTTATGTCCTGATCTTACTACGGGGAAAGCTTTGGTGAATTTGGAGAATTATTTCCGTCTCTATTGGAATGGAAACCCGAAAGAAGCAGTCTGGAAAATCGAACCTAAGGCAGGAATGACCGGTACGGTAGATTTTTTACCCGGTTATGAGGCGGATAAAGAATATCCGCAGGTTTATTTGCAGGCTGGTGCAACCTATGAGGTTTCCTTGACTTTGAAAGGAGCTTCGGTAGGCGGTGTGCTTTGTGGTGATCCCTCCAAGTTGACGATCCATAAAGAGTTGAAAATCGATGATCCTGCGATTACCGACAATATTGTTCCGACACCTGCCCCTGTCGGAGACAACATCTCGATTTGTGACGGCGAAACGGTTAGTTTTGAGAATCATTCCAACGGAGAGGGATTAGAACATTCTTGGACGATTAAGCCAATCACGACGGAATTATACGATCCGGCCTGGAATGTTGAATACCTGGCCGGTTCTCCGACTTCTGCCGAACCTCGGATCAGGTTCAATGGGTATGGAGACTTTGAAGTGACCGACTCGTTGTCTGTCCCTTGTAACTCGAAACGCATTTCTTTCCGGGTACATGTCAGGAAAGATCCGACTATTTTCTTGGCCGATTTTCCGACAGAAATCTGTCCCCGGGATGTATTGAATACGGAGTTGTGTATTTTTTACGAATGGTATAATCATGTGCCCGAAGCACATTGGGAGTTTACTCCGGATAGAGTGGACTTTGTGGACGGAACTTCGTCCGATTCGCCGGAGCCGAAGATTCATTTTCAGGAATCGGGAAAATATACCTATAAGGTCACTTTGCCGGAGGTGGGGTGTCCGGAAAAGGATGAGCATGGAGGTATTTTGACCCGGAAAGAATTGACCGGAGAATTGAAGGTCCGGATTTCAGGTTTGGATGTTACTGTCAAAGAGAAGGACAACCGGGATGAAGTATGCGAAGGTGGGATGCTTATCTTTACCAATTCGGCATCGGAAAAGGATCCTGAAAGTTTAGAGCTGGCTTATAACTGGGAAGTGACTATCCCGGAGACAGGGGAACCTCAGGGGGGAACGGCAGAGGATTGTGAGTTTCTAAAGGGGAATACGGAAAAGGTTGCTCCGATCACTTTTAAGAAATGGGGAACCTATGAAGTAACCGGTACGGTTTTCGGATTTTGTGATACCGTGTCGCGGACTTTACGAATCCGGGTGAAAAAAAATCCGGAAGTAGTATTGGAAGATACGGTTTCTTGTCCTGCCGGTTTTGTCCTTTCGGGTGATACTACGTTTGTATGGTATAATAATACCCCACAGGTAACCTGGCAGATTTATCGGCAGGACGGCACGGACCAGCCGGGAGATTATGAACTGGGTGCGGAGGGGTTGACGAGTCTGATTCCTCGGGTGGAATTTAAACGTCCCGGATATTATACGGTGAAAGCAACTTTGCCTCATGCGGGATGTCCGGCTACCGATCCGGTGGCTGAGGCGGTATACCATATTTATGATCCGGATATTTACGGGGATATTGTCATAAAGACACCTGTTGCGGGAAATCCTTCGGTTGCCGATATTTGTGAGCAGGAAATTGTCGTTTTTGAAAATACAATGCAGGAAGAAGCCGGTGCGCTCAGCTGGGAATGGGAGGTGGTTAGCGACGTAGAGCAGGGATATGAATATATGCAGGACGGCCAGGTTATCGATCCGGCTGTGGGGAGCAGACAGAAGGCTCCTTCGATCCGGTTTACAAAATATGGGGAATACCGGGTGAGAGTAGCTACTCATAGTACGTGTAAATCGCCTGTGACAAAAGAGTTCTGGGTGGTGGTGCATGGTATCCCCGATATCGAATTGGCATCATATATGAAACGGGTCTGTGCCGGAGACGGTATTCCCGTGGAAATGTCCGATTATCTGAAATGGGTGGATACCCGGAATTCAGCCCTTACTTCGAAATGGACCATTACTCCGGAAGTGGGATGGTCCTGGAAAGGCGGAGATCGGGAAAATACCGATTTCCCGGGGATATTATTCAATGATAATGGGCATTATGAGCTTAAGCTCGAGGTTTTTTCGAAATGTGCGGATGAGGGAAAACAGGAGTTTCTGACCGAAGTCAATGTGCTCAGGACCGAACAGCAGGCTAGCTTTTCTGTAGGTAAAGATTCTGTCGGTTGTACGGATGATCCCGATCCGTTTGTGATTACCCTGAATAATCTTTCGGAGGGGGATTCCCTGGCTTATACCTGGACGGTTACACCTCAGCAGGGGGTAAGTTTTGCCGAGGGGGATACGAACAGTGAATCTCCGAAACTCTTGTTCTCGGAGCCGGGAGACTACGATGTACGGTTAGCGGTTTCCAACGGTTGTCATCACGACGACGATTCGGTATTCCGGATCAAGGCATTTGCCATTCCCCGGGTCAGGATCGGGGATATTGCAGATCAGTGTGAACCTTTTCATTTTATCGGGAGAGAGCGGGTAGAAGTCGATCAGCGGAACGACAAAATACAACAGGTACATTGGACGATCACTGCGAATCAAGGTTATGCTTCCGAGGGATATACACTGGTGAATGGAACGGATTTAAAATCTTATTATCCGGATATCGATTTCAAAACCTGTGATTATACCGTAGTCGCAGCATATAAAAATCGTTGTAAAACACCGGGACAGGCTGTTTTTCAGGTGAAGGTCGATAAATTTATTCCTGTGATCCCATTGCCGGATGATACGATCTGTGAACTGGCAGAGGCCCGGATTCTTCGTGCACAGCCGGAAGGGGGCTGGTGGACGTTGAAAGATCCTGCAATTCCCGAAGCGGCTGAAGTGTTGTATACCGAGCGGGGAAATAGTTATTTTTATCCGGGCTTCGATCCCTATGCGCAAAAAGATATCGGATTGGTGTATCATTACCGGAACGGGGCTTGTATCGCCCGGGATACGATGAATATGCGGATATGGCCCTTACCTTATGTAGAGGCCGGTGATTCTTTGAAGATGTGTCTGAACAATCCACCGGTGACTCTGGTGGGAAGAGATTCGGCAGCGGGGCAGGTATGGCAACCCAACAGAGGAGATTGGAAATCGGGTCAAGACGTGTTGGCGGGACATTTGTTTACTCCGACTGTTCCGGGGGATTTTCAATTGTTGTATTATTATACGGATAGCCGTGGGTGTATGAACCGGGATTCGGCGGTGATGCGGGTACATCCTTTGCCGTCGACCGATTTTACGGTGGCTCCTCAGAGTTGTATCCATACGGATGTGTTGTTTACACCCGCTCAGCCTGACGGGAATACATTCGAATGGATATTCGGCGACGATACGCCTCATGGGATATCGGACAACGAGATCCTGCATAGTTATGACATGTACGGTTATCGGGATGTTATTTGTATGGCTCAGTCGGTTTATGGATGCCGGGATACTTCCGAAGCTACCCGTATCGAGATTATTAATTTGCCGCCTCCACCTTTTTTCGATGTCGATACTTTACAGGGGTGTGCTCCTTTCGAGGTCCTCTTTACGGTCGATCCCGATACCTATAAGAGCGATCATAATTACCTGACTTTTCATTGGGATTATGGTGATGGGACGAAGACCGACACCTTGATGCCTATCGTGCCGAAGCCTTATCCGGCCGGGAGCTGGGATACGACCTTTGTTGCCCGGATGACAGTAAGCAACGTTTGTGATACCGTGAGCTACGATACGACGATTACTGTATTCTCGGCTCCGAAAGTTTCTTTTGCTTTGATGCATGAATGGGAATGTTCGCCGGTATTTTTGGAATTGCAGAATACGACTACCGGAAATAATTGTGTATTCAACTGGACTTTTACCAATTCACGAACAGGAGAAGTGGTCGGAGAAACGGACATCCGTAATCCGGAGCATGAATTTACGACAGATGAAACCGCTACCAGCTATTTTATTACTTTACGGGCTGAGAATCGTTGTGATGTGGATGAGTATACCGATACCCTGCTTGTGAAACCCCGGCAGATCAGTGCTCATTTTACGCCTTTGGACAATCCTTACGCCTGTGTAAATCAGGAAATCTTATTCCGGAATAATTCTACGGACACCGTGTCTACTATCCTGAATACCTATTGGAATTTCGGGGACGGTAGTCGGGATACCGTCTGGAGCCCACGACATAAATACGATAAGCAAGGTACTTACCTGGTGAAATTGAAGATCGACAACGGCTGCGGGTGGGATACGATTTCTTCGCCTGTAATAATTTATCCTTTACCGCACTTGGAAATCAAAAGTGAAGATTATCTTTGTGAGGCGGATACATTTACCTTTGTCGTAAATTCAGATCAGGAACTGAAACAGGTAACCTGGAAATTGGGAGATGGACAGACAGGAAACAAGGATAGCCTGAGGTATGTGTACGAAGGATACGGTACCTTTCCGGTAACGGTTATCGGAGTTTCTGCCGAGATAAATCAGTGTACTGATTCGGTCATGAAGGAAGTGGTCGTTTATAACAAACCGATCCTGACGATCGAGCCGGTAGATACTATCCAATGTTCGCCTTATCTGTACCAGCCGGAGATTACCGGAGAGGCTTATCTGATGTGGGATTATGGGGATCGGTCGGGACTGACTTCGGCGAGGGAGCATTGGTATGTAAATGAATCCGATACGGTTCAGCGCTTCCGGGTGATGATATATGCCGAAACGGATAAGGGGTGTAAATCGGAATACCTGCGGGGAGTAGTTGTTCCTAATAAACCCAGGGCGTTATTGGACAAAAAGGTGGAAAAAGGAAATCCTCAAAAAGTGACCTTTATCAATCTTTCGGAAGAATGTTCGGACTGTATCTGGAATTTACCTGATAAGGGGACCTTCCATGCTTTCGGCGATCAGACGGTGGAATTCGGGGAGCAGGGGGTGTATCGGGCCGAACTAGTGGTAGAGAATGTATATGGATGCCGGGATACGGCGATTATGGAACATCGGGTATTGATCAAAGGATTGTATTTCCCGAATACTTTTATTCCGCATAGTCAGAATCCGAAGATCAACCGTTTTAACGGGATCGGGATGGGACTAGCCCGTTATAGGCTACAGATTTTCGATCAATACGGAAATAAGATTTGGGAAACCCGAGCCCTGGAAAACGGTCGGCCTTCGGAAGGCTGGGATGGCTGTAACCTCAAGGGCGAACGAATGCCGCAGGGAATGTATATCTGGCGGGCAGAAGCGATCTTCGGGGATGCCGAGGTCTGGACCGGAGATAATAATGAGTCGGGAGTTCCTGAAACGACGCAGGGGACGGTGTTGTTACTGAGAGAATAGGAAATCCGTTCCGGTAAATAATGGAAATTATAGTTTAACTTTTAAACGATAGAAGATGGATTATTTTAAAGAGGTTAACCTGGCAGTCACGATATGTGACAAAGAAGGGAAGATTTTGGAAATGAACGATAAGTCGCGTAAGACATTTTTAAAGCCCGGACAGGAGGATCTGATCGGTAAAAATGTGTTGGATTGCCATCCCGAGCCGGCTCATTCCCTGTTGGCCGATATGTTACAAAATCCCCGGACCAATGTCTATACTATCGAGAAGAAAGGGGTAAAAAAACTGATTTATCAGACGCCTTGGTATGTGGAAGGAGAGTTTATGGGGTTTATGGAGTTGTCGATGGAAATACCTTTCGAGATGAAGCATCGGGTGAGGGGGGAGAAATAAAAATAGAAGATTAAAAATAAAAAGCTAAAGGTTAGGAGGCTATAAGCTTAAGCGAGAGAGGAGGAAAAAAGATGAAAGGGTTGATTAGAGATATACTGACTTTTTTGCGGGAGTTACAGGAAAATAATGACCGGGAATGGTTTGCCGGTCAGAAACCCCGTTATCAGAAATTGAAAGAGGGGTTCGATGAATTGGTGGACCGATTGATTGCGCAAACTGCTGTTTGGGATGAGGAGGTGAAGAATCTGAAAGCGAAGGATTGTGTATACCGGATTTACCGGGATATCCGCTTTTCGCTGGATAAGCGTCCTTATAAAGATCATTTTGCTGCTTATATCTGTGGTTGGCGGGGACGTAACAGCGGACGTTGTGGGTATTATATCCACCTCCAACCGGGGTGTTGTATGTTTGGTGGGGGGTGTTATTGTCCGGAACCGGCTTTGTTGAAACGGATCAGGCAGGATATCTATGAAAATATCGAAGAGTTTACTTCGATTATCCGGGAACCTGAATTTATTGCCGAATTTCCTGAATTGGATACCGATGATAAATTAAAGAAAGTTCCGGCTCCTTTCCCTGCCGATTTCCCGGAGGCCGATTTACTAAAACATAAGCATTATGATGTGATGAGTGTAAAGCCGGAAGCCTGGTTCGAGAGCGACGATTTACTACAGAAAGTGGATGCAGTGTTTCGTAAAATGTACAAGTTTAACCGCTTTTTTAATTATACGATAGATAATCAGTAGTGAAGAGAGAAATCTTTATTATTTTTGCATAATAAAAAATAGATACTCATATGAAAGTCTTGTTATTGGGAAGCGGAGGGCGTGAACATGCGCTGGCGTGGAAAATAGTTCAAAGTCCGAAATTGGGAAAACTTTATGTGGCTCCGGGGAATGCAGGGACAGCCCAGTTGGCTGAAAATGTCAGTCTTGCAGTGACCGATTTCAGGGCTATCGGTGATTTTATTCAGGATAAACAGATCGATCTGCTCGTGGTAGGTCCTGAGGATCCGCTGGTGGAAGGAATACGTGATTTTCTGGAAGCCGATTCCCGTTTCGGGGGATTGATGATTGTGGGGCCCGGTAAGGACGGTGCTATTCTGGAAGGCAGTAAAGATTTTGCCAAACAATTTATGATCCGGCATGGTATTCCTACTGCGGGATATATGACGGTGACTCCCGATCGGGTGAAGGAAGGACAGCAGTTTTTAGCTACTCTTCGTCCGCCTTATGTACTGAAAGCCGATGGGTTGGCTGCCGGTAAGGGAGTGTTGATCCTTCCGGAATTGGAGGAAGCTCAGCGGGAACTGGAAGAGATGCTGGGTGGGAAGTTCGGCAAAGCGAGTAGCCGGGTGGTGATCGAAGAGTTTTTGCATGGAATAGAGATCTCAGTGTTTGCTATTACCGATGGTAAAGATTATAAAATATTGGGATCTGCCAAAGATTATAAGAGAGTAGGAGAAGGGGATACCGGATTGAATACCGGAGGAATGGGAGCTGTTTCGCCTGTGCCTTTTGCCGATGAAGAGTTTAACCGGAAGGTAGAGGAAAGAATTGTGCGCCCGACTGTCGAGGGCTTGAAGAAAGATGGAATCGACTACCGGGGATTTATCTTTTTCGGATTGATGAATAAGGGAGGAGACCCTGCTGTCATCGAATATAATGTCCGGATGGGAGATCCTGAGACCGAGGTGGTCATGCCCCGTCTGAAGACCGATATCCTCGAACTGTTCGAAGCGACGGCTTTGGGGAAACTGGCCGATTCGGCATTCGAACTGGACGAACGCTATTGCACGACGGTGATGTTGGTGGCCGGAGGATATCCCGGAAGTTATGAGAAGGGGAATGTGATTACCGGACTCGATGATATCGAAGGGAGTATTGTATTCCATGCCGGAACAAAAGAGGCTGATGGACAGATCCTGACTAATGGCGGACGGGTGATGGCTGTGAGCTCTTTCGGAACACAGATGGAACAGGCGCTGAAACAATCTTATGCTAACGTGGCAAGACTGTCTTTCAAAGATATGAGTTACCGTAGGGATATCGGGCAGGATTTGATAGAAGTAAAAGGTAAAAAGCTAGAGGCTATAAGCTAAAAGCTTGAGGTTAAAGGGGGAGAAGAAATAAATTGAATGATCGCGGGGAAATACCGGTATGAATGAGTTTTTAAAATCCAGACGGTTATATATGCTTTTTGTATTGCCATTCCTTGTAATGGCAATCGCTTTTCTTAGTGGGTATTTCTCTCTGGAGTCTCTCCAATCGGTGCAGGTGAAGGGAGTCATCAATATGGCTTATATCAATCAGCTGGATAAATCCTGGTTATCGGCAATCGGCTTTGTCATGGTGTTGGGGGTGGCCTATCTGATCTTTTTTCTGAGTGAACGGTTTAAATTGCTGGGACAAACGACGACCTTGCCTTCACTTATTTATATCCTGCTGACGTCGGGCATTATGGTCAATGTCGGTTTTGACTACCTCCTGATCGCTGTTTTTATCGTGACGGTCGCTGTATGGAAATTGCAGATGGCGATCAATGATACGAAAAGTAATGGTGTATTGTATGATTTCGGTTTTCTAATCGCCCTGTCCGTTGCTATTTATCCGAAGTTTATCCTGTTGATCGCTTGGGCTTTCGGGGTCTTGTTCTTTTCGGGCCGTTCTACCTTGAAGGATATTGTGGCTTTGTGGTTGGGAATTCTGACGCCGGTTCTGTTTATTGCTTTTTATTATTTCTGGACGGATCGTTTGGAATTGTTGCCGGCTATTTTTACGGATAACCTGATGGTCGGTGAACATATACATCGTCTGCCTGTAATCGATCTGGTGCGGCTGGGGATGATCGTATTGGTGCTGATCATTGCTTTGACAAACCTGTCGGCCCGTTATTCCCTGATGATCGTCAATCAGCGGCGTGGAATTCTTTCGCTGGTATCTATGATGATATTCCTGTCCTTGACGTTTGTGATTATTCCCGGCAATTATTATGATTTTATGTATATGTTTGCCGTCCCTCTTTCTTTTTTATATGCCCAGTATTTTATTTGCTGCCGGACCGCTTTATTCAGCAATCTGGTGTTTGTATTACTATTGGCTGCCTGTTTTCTGACGTATTTGGTTTAATTGTTCACATCCGATACGGGTACTTACCGTTTAAAAGTGAGTCGTTCGCCTGTACGGTCGGTATAAAAATCTCCTTTATCGTATACGACATGTCCGTTTACCAGCGTCGTTTGTACTTTATAGGTGAACGTTTGGTTTTCCAGGGGCGACCAGCCACATTGATAGAGAATATTTTCTTTTGTTACCGTCCAGGGGGCTTTCCGGAAAATACAAAGATCGGCCTGATAGCCTTCGCGGATAAATCCCCGGTTTTCGATTCGGAACAATTCGGCGGGGGCATGGCACATGCCTTCGACTATTTTTTCCATAGAGATCATACCGCGTTCGGCTAATTCCAACATTACCGTCAAAGAGTGTTGGACCATAGGGCCACCGCTGGCGGCTTTGGTGTATGGACCGTTTTTTTCGGACAGGGTATGGGGGGCATGGTCTGTTGCGATCACATCGATGACGCCCTGATTCACTGCTTCCAAAAGGGCCTGGCGATCGGCTTCGGTTTTGATTGCCGGATTCCATTTCACGAAATTCCCTTTGGTCAGATAAGCCTCGTCGTTGAACCAAAGATGATGTACACAGGCTTCGCCGGTGATTTTTTTCTCCAACCGTTTTCCGCTATCGAGCAGAGTCAACTCGTCGGCAGTGCTTAAATGCAGAATGTGCAAGCGGCTATTGTATTTCCGGGCCAATGAAGCGGCCAAGGCAGAGCTTTTCAGACAAGCCTCACGGCTACGGATAAGCGGATGATATTGTGGTGGAATATCGTCTCCGTATTTTGCTTTGTAAAGAGCTAAATTATGGTTGATGGTGGGCGTATCCTCACAATGGGTGGCAATCAGCAAAGGCGACTCTGCAAACAAACGTTCCAAAGCCGGAATACTATCTATCAACATATTTCCCGTCGAGGAACCCATAAAAGCTTTTATACCGCAAGTGGTACGGGGATTGACACGTTTTATTTCACCGATATTATCCGTTGTAGCTCCCAGATAAAAAGAATAGTTGACTAATGAAGTCCTGCCGGCAATCTCCTGTTTCTCTTCCAGCAATTGCAAGGTAGTGGTTGGCGGCACGACATTGGGCATATCCATAAAAGAAGTAACACCTCCGGCGGCAGCGGCACGGCTTCCTTCCCCGATGTTTCCTTTATGGGTCAGTCCGGGTTCCCGAAAATGCACCTGATCGTCGATTACCCCCGGAATAACGAAACAATGGCTGGCATCGATTACCTGAGCTTCCTGAAGCAGTGTTTCCGGAGCCTGAGCCAGGATTTGGGTAATCTTTCCCCCTTCGATGACCAGATCGGCCTGAAATTGCCGGCCTTCGTTGATGATAGTACCTCCTTGAATTACCTTTTTCATTTCTAATCTTTCCGTGGTTTTATTTTTCCGAACAGAGCCCGCATTTTCATGGTGATGACCCCGAAGACGGCTTCTTTGATAATGCCTTTACTCATTTTTGAAGTACCTAATGTACGGTCTGTAAAAATAATAGGTACTTCCTGCAACCGGAATTTCAGTGTCGAAGCAGTGAATTTCATCTCGATCTGGAAAGCATAACCTTTAAAACGGATCTTGTCCAGATTGATTGTTTCCAATACTTTCCGGGTATAACAGACAAAACCGGCTGTGGCATCATGTACTTTCATTCCGGTAATGATTTTTACATATTTTGAAGCAAAAAAGGACAATAACACCCGGCTCATCGGCCAATTGACCACATTGACTCCTGTCACATAACGCGAACCGATCGACAGGTCGGCCCCTTGCACACAAGCCTCGTAGAGCCTCACCAGATCCCGGGGATTATGTGAAAAGTCTGCATCCATTTCAAAGATGTAATCGTACCGATGTTCCAAAGCCCATTTAAAACCTGTGATATAGGCGGTTCCCAGTCCTAACTTACCTTTACGTTCGATGATATGGAGATTTGTGAACTCTTTTTGCAGTGTTTTTACGATTCCCGCTGTTCCATCCGGCGAATTATCTTCGATAATCAGAATATCGAAAGCGGGTTTTAAAGAAAATACGCAACGGATAATGTTTTCGATATTTTCTTTTTCATTATAAGTCGGAATGATAACTAATCTATCGTTCACAATATATGATTTTATATTCTATTTATCAGATTTACAGATATTCAACGATCCTTTCCAGCTTATTACCCCGTGAACCTTTTATGAAAATAAAAGAGTCGTTTAATGGGTGCGATTTCAGGTATTCCATGAACGATTCTGTATCTTTAAACCAGGTGATAAAGTTACATTTATCAGCGCAATGTTCAAAATTATTCCCGATGAGAAATATCCGGTCGAAATTTCCTTGCTGCGTTAAGCGGACGATCTCTTCATGAGCTGCAGCATTTTCTGTGCCAAGTTCGAGCATTTCTCCTAAAATGACCACTTTATGCTCTCCGGGCATCTCGCAAAAATTGCCTACGGATGCACGCATGCTGCTCGGATTGGCGTTGTAAGCGTCCAGGATGATAGTGTTACGGCCGGAACGGATCAGCTGGGAACGCAGGTTGGAAGGCCTGTAATTTTCGATAGCGGTTTGGATATCCAGGGGATCGATGCCGAAATGCATACCTATGGCCGAAGCAGCCATAGCGTTGTCAAAGTTATAACCTCCTACCAGGTGGGTTTTGACATATAAATCCCCTTTCCGGGTTTTCAGCGAATAGACCAGATAGG
The DNA here is from genome assembly GCF_000980245.1 of Odoribacter sp. N15.MGS-14. Classification (NCBI taxonomy): domain Bacteria; kingdom Pseudomonadati; phylum Bacteroidota; class Bacteroidia; order Bacteroidales; family Odoribacteraceae; genus Odoribacter; species Odoribacter sp. N15.MGS-14. Next base: position 4,165 of record NZ_LARE01000023.1, on the reverse strand, counting down.
GGACGGTTTGTTTGATTTCACCTTTGAGTAAATCTCCTTCTTGTCCATAAGTGTAGCGTTTGTGGTCACGGCTGAGTTGTATCAGCAGCGGATCACCGGTATTGACAAATACTGGTCCGTTTTTCGGTAAAAGATAGTCGTAGAGGGCTTTTTTGGTTGCGATAATATTTTCGTAGCTACCGAAACCTTCCAGGTGGGCATGGCCGATATTGGTGATAATCCCGAAATCGGGATCGGCAATTTCACAGAGCGTTTTGATTTCACCCGGATGGTTGGCTCCCATTTCTACGATACCGAATTCGGTGGTTTCATCCATACTGAGCAAGGTGAGGGGGACGCCGATGTGGTTGTTGAAATTCCCCTGAGTGGCGAAAGTCTTGAATTTTTTCGATAATACGGCATGGCAGAGCTCTTTAGTTGTGGTCTTACCGTTGGTACCCGTAATTCCCAGAATCGGAATGTGCAATTGTTGTCTGTGATAATGAGCCAGTTGTTGCAGGAAAAGAAGACTATCTGCAACTAATTCGCAACCCGGCGATAGGTAATCGGCATTATCGATAATGGCTAAGGCGGCTCCCTGTTCAAGGGCTGCTGCGGCATATCGGTTCCCGTCGAAGTTTTCACCTTTCAAGGCGATAAAAATATCTCCCCGGATAATTTGCCGGGAGTCGGTGGTTATCCGGTGACCCCGGATAGCGGGATATAATTTTTCGATCGTTGTCATAAGCTGATGAAAAAAGAAAGGTTGCCGCTGGAATGAATGCTACGACAACCTTTTGTTGGGTTAATAATTTAAGAACTATTTCTGCGATACTTTATTTTTCTTGCCGCCGGTAGCATTCCCGACATGACTCATGGCACAGCGGAAACCGATGTCGTTACTGGATCGCTTCTGATTCATATAGCGCCGGCTACCCGGGTTCAGCCAATAGGCCCGGTCTTTCCAGGATCCTCCTTTATATACCCGGGCTTCATCATCGATCAGGGTGGTGATTTCCCCTTTTCCGTCGTTGTAATACATATCGTGAGTACCCCGGTCGTTTTCTGTGTTACGCCAGTCGATATCTCCGGAAATCCGTGATTTCAAATCTCCGTCGTTGAAATTACGGTTGTCGGCTGTACGGTAGTTTTCGCGGTTTGCCAGTTCGGCATCTGTCTGATTCCGGTAACGCATCCGTCCCAGACTGTCTTTGGGGGCTGCTGTGCCATCCTCGTTCAGTACCGGCGATTGAAATACATTACCCCGGTAGGGATTGAATTCCGCCATATCCTGGAAAGATAAAGTCCGGTATACATCGGCTACCCATTCGTTGACGTTACCTGCCATGTCGTATAAACCGAAATCGTTCGGCCAGAATGATCTGACCGGTGAGGTGTAGTCCCAGCCGTCGTTGGCCGAGCCCGCAACGCCCATATAATCGCCTTTCCCTCTGGTAAAATTAGCCATCATCCGTCCCCGGTGTTTTTTTTCGGCATATCTCACCCACGAACCGTCCCAGGGATAGATTCGGGAGTTGGATATTCTTTCGTCTTGGGTATTACCGATCAAACCGTAAGCGGCATATTCCCATTCTGCTTCTGTCGGCAGGCGATACTCCGGGAGCAATAATCCGTCTTCCCACCTTACCGGACGTCTTTCTTTACTCAGGCCTTTGTAGTTCTTTCTTACCGTACCGGTATATTGTCCTGTCGTATAAGCTTCCGTATTGAAGTTATTTTCATCTTTTTGATTATCGGGATCATGGGTCAGGATTTTTTTGTCGATCAGGATTTGTTCGTTTACCCTGTCGGTACGCCATACACAGTAGTCCGTTGCTTGTTCCCAGCTAACCCCGACTACCGGATACTCTGCATAAGCTGGAAAACGGAGGTAATTTTTCACCATCGGTTCGTTGTAACCCAACTGGTCACGCCACACCAGGGTATCGGGTAATGCCTTTTGGTATACTTCGGGATAGGTGGTATATACCCGTCGTAACCAGGTCAGATATTCCAGCCAGTCGATGTTACGGACTTCGGTTTCGTCCATATAAAAAGAAGCGATACTTACTCTTTTGGGCGTATTGTTCCAGTCGCCCATGACATCTTCCTGGGTACGTCCCATAACGAAAGTTCCTCCCGGAATGAATACAAGTCCGGGGCCTGTTTTTTGTGCTTTTACATTATTGTACTCGATCCCCCCGTTTTTACTGTCGTTGTATGTCCAGCCTGTGGTAGAAGATTTTTTCTTTCCGAAAATGCCTTTTATTTTCTGACAGGATGTGGCAGAAAACACAAGCAGACAACACGTTGCAAAAACAAAAAATCCATTATTTCTCATCTGTGGAATGTCTTTAGCAAATAGTTATGGTTGATTATAAAACACACGTCGTAATTAATTCACAAATATAGATAAATAAAGTTTTAGATGAAAATGAAATGATTGTATTTTTTCTTCAAAAGCTGTAAAATACCTTGCTCACTCTTCACTACCTTTGTAATTTATTGATAATTTTGCAAGGATAACTCCATATGGAGGATAAAGAATAACCTATGAAAATTAAAACTGGAATTGGAATCGATGTTCATCGGCTGGAGGCTGGTAGAGAGTTTTGGCTGGGAGGTATAAAGATCGGACATGAGAAAGGATGCGTTGCCCATTCGGACGGCGATGTGTTGATACATGCTATTTGCGATGCTCTGTTGGGAGCTACCGGCTTGGGAGATATCGGACAGCATTTCCCGGATACCTGTCCGGCTTATAAAGGGATCGATAGTAAGCTCCTGTTGCAAAAAACGAAAGCCTTGATCGATCACCGGGGATATGCGATCAGTAATATCGATAGTGTCGTTTGTCTGCAACGTCCCAAAATCCGACCGTTTATCGATGATATGCGGCATTGCCTGGCTGAAATCCTGGAACTGGATGTCGACGATCTTTCGATCAAAGCGACAACTACCGAACAACTGGGCTTCGAAGGCCGCGAAGAAGGGGTGTCGGCCTATGCTACGGTGTTGGTATACAAACTTTGAAAGGAAATAGCTTGATTGTATTTGTATTTTCCTGATTTTATCCCTTGTTATAATTTTATAACAAGGGATTTTTTTTGTTTCTATGATTTAAAATGATAAATATTTTGAAAATAAAATTAATTTTCTTAAATTGTGCAAGCCAGGTTTTATTCCTTCAACCTTAAATATCCGGGGAGTGGACATCGGTTCTAATTTAAAATTCAGATCTATGAAAACAAATTTTAAAAAATTAGTTGTAATGCTTGGTATAGTACTAGGTTTTACTTTAAGTGCGGGTGCTATTATTATGGGGTGGGGGTATATTGCCGAAAGTGAAATGCATAGTTTTCAGGAGAATTGTTCGGCAATTCCTAATGCTTATGTTAAAACGGACGGGAAAGAATATGTTGTCGATGGAGTGTTAAGTTATTATGGAGCCTGTGTTTGTCGGGTGGGTTATACCTATAATGAAGCACAAAAAGCATGTGTCGTGATGGGAGAATAGTTTTAAGAACATTCTCTACGTTATACAATTAAATTATAACTTAAAAATATCATGAAGGTCGGTGTTTATATTTTATTATTATTCTTTTTATTTTTTTCGTGTAAACAGGTAGAAACAGGGCATGTTCCAGTAATTCATTTACAACCAAATGAGAAGAGTATTTTAAAAATTTCGGATTATTTCAATCGGGTCGAGGCTGTTTTGTTGCGGGATACCTTTTTTTTCGGTGTGGAAGATTTTATCGAAGGTGCGGATAAATATATCGTTTTGGCTTCGGATCATCCTGGGTTAATGCAAGGGAAGGATAGATATTATGTATTTGATAAAGAGGGGTATTTCCGGAATTGTATCGGAACAGTGGGTCGTGGTACCGGTGAATATCGGGAAATCCGTAACGGATTACAAATGGGGGAAGATAGTCTGTTGAAAATAATCGATATAAATAAATATCTGAGTTATTCATTGGATGGAAAAGTAATGCAGGAGAGCGCATTATTTTCAGCAGAAAATAAAACTCCTATTCATACAAGTCCGAGGTATTTATGGAAGGACTCGCTGGTTGTATTCGAGGGGTATTCGGTTGTTACCGATAATCCGGCTATGTTGCGGGCCGCTAAGCAGGATAGCTCTTATTTTTGCGAGATATACGCCTTGAAAAGGAATGAGTTG
>NZ_LARE01000168.1:0-974 GCF_000980245.1 Odoribacter sp. N15.MGS-14 | reverse complement strand
AAAGGTTTTTGTTTTTGTACTGCTGTTGTTGTTTATTCAAGATATGATTCCGTATTAAGACGGAAGAGAGAAAGTAAGAAGCCGGGTCTAATGAAACAGACTAGGTTGAACTTAGTCCTATAGCTCAGTTGGTTAGAGCGCTACACTGATAATGTAGAGGTCGGCAGTTCAACTCTGCCTGGGACTACGAATCTTGAGATTCGGGGGATTAGCTCAGCTGGCTAGAGCATCTGCCTTGCACGCAGAGGGTCAACGGTTCGAATCCGTTATTCTCCACTCCATCAGAGACGTAAGATACGAAGATGACCGATCTATGACATATTGTACAAGCAAACAGTAATTTTAGTAGTAAAGAGCTGAAAGTATATATCATCCCGCTGACACGCAAGTGTGGGCGAATGAATAAGGAAAGTAAAGAAGGGCGCATGGCGGATGCCTTGGCTCTCGGAGGCGATGAAGGACGTGATAAGCTGCGATAAGCTCCGGGGAGGTGCAAATAACCTTTGATCCGGGGATTTCCGAATGGGACAACCCGGCGTGTTGAAGACACGCCACCTGATCATTTCAGGAGCTAACGCAGGGAACTGAAACATCTTAGTACCTGCAGGAAAAGAAAATAACAATGATTCCCCCAGTAGTGGCGAGCGAACGGGGAATAGCCCAAACCGTTCATGTTACGGCATGATCGGGGTTGTAGGACTACGTCGTTGCATGAAGACATCGGAGAAGAACTTTCTGGAAAGAAAGACCATAGAGCATGACAGTTGCGTATTCGAATGTTGTCGAAGCATAGTAGTATCCTGAGTAGCGCGGAGCACGAGGAATTCTGCGTGAATCTGCCGGGACCATCCGGTAAGGCTAAATACTCCCGAGAGACCGATAGCGAACCAGTACCGTGAGGGAAAGGTGAAAAGCACTTCGAACAGAAGAGTGAAATAGTTCCTGAAACCGTGCGCCTACAAGCGGTCGGAGCT